>CAZDQE010000015.1:0-22692 GCA_964507395.1 uncultured Eubacteriales bacterium
CGATTGGACCTGTTTCGCCTACGGGACCCTGAGGACCGACAGGACCTGTTTCACCTATTGGACCTTGAGGACCGATTGGACCTTGAGGACCGGGAGGACCGGGAGGACCGGGTGGACACTTTGAACAATCAAAGTCACAGTGACATTCATCGGCACAAGAATCTTTTACACAACCACAGTCACAATCTTTCTGACAATTATTGTTGTTATTATAAAAACTCCATCTGCTCATTATCTTCACCTCCTAAAAAGTTCTGTATTATATAATATGCTTGTCTGTGATAATGCGGTACTTTAAAAATTCAATAATTGCAGACTTGTTATATCGGTGGTTTTTAACGCATTATTGTGCCGTAAGTTCACATTTTAAAGAAAAACTTCCTTATGGGAGCTCGGCGTTATGTCAGTCTCTTTTTGAAACCAAATAAAAAGGTTAAAAAACGGAAAAAAATCGGTCTGGTTTCTGCTGCCTGAAAGCAAAAACTTTCATTTACATAATTTAGGTGAGCGTAAATAGCAAAGAGGGATTGTTTTAGATGACTATTTGTGATACAATTAATTCTACAAGCTTGAATATGCGAAAGGCAACGGGAATGGATTTGTCTGAATTGAAGCTGTGGCGGAAATATTCCCGCCAAAACCATATTTAATTGTTGTATAAAAGCGAGGTTTATTTATGTGGTATAATGAGAGTGTAATATATCAGATTTATCCGTTCGGATTTTGCGGTGCACCGAAACAGAATGACGGTGTGCTTGTTTCAAGAATACGTAAAGCTGCGGATATAACCGAGCATCTTGTAAGGCTTAATGTGAATGCAGTGTATTTCTGCCCTGTGTTTGAAAGCTCGGCGCACGGCTACGATACTTCCGACTTTTCAAAAATTGATGTAAGACTGGGTACTAACGAGGACTTTAAATTTGTCTGCGATAAGCTGCATGAAAACGGAATCAGAGTAATTCTTGACGGCGTTTTTAATCACGTGGGCAGAGACTTTTTTGCATTCAGAGATGTGAGGGAAAAGAAATGGGATTCGCCCTTCAAGGATTGGTTTCATATAAGCTTTGACGGTAACAGCTCTTACAATGACGGCTTTTGGTATGAGGGCTGGGAAGGTCATTACGAGCTTGTAAAACTGAATCTTGACAATCCCGAAGTTAAGCATTATCTTCTTGAACGTGCAGGCGAGTGGATCGATAATTTCGGCATCGACGGACTTCGTCTTGACGTGGCTTATATGCTGGATCGTCAGTTTATGCGGGAGCTTAATTCCTTCTGTCTGTCAAAGAAAAGTGATTTCTTCCTTGCAGGCGAGATGATTCACGGCAATTACAGAGAGATAGTCTGCGACGGAATGTTACACAGTGCCACAAACTACGAGTGTTATAAGGGGATTTATTCTTCCTTTAACAGCATGAATATGTTTGAAATAGGTCATTCACTGCGTAACCGTTTCGGCAGTGAGGACTGGTGTATGTACAGAGGCCTACAGCTTATCGGTTTTGTTGACAACCATGATGTTACAAGGCTCTCTTCAGCTCTTGTAAATAAAAATCATATTATTCCCGCTTACGGTATATTGTTCTCCATGCCCGGTATTCCCTGTGTTTATTACGGCAGTGAGTGGGGGCTTGAGGGCAGGAAAGAAAACGGCGATGATGCTTTGCGTCCCGAAATTGATGAAATGCAATTCAATGAAATATCTGAATTTATTTCAAAGGCTGCGAAAATACACCGCGAAAGCAAAGCTTTGTGTTACGGAAATTTCAATATTCTTCACATGACGAACAGGCAACTGATTTTTGAACGTGCATATGAAGGAGAAAGAATCATTGTCCTTATAAATGCGGATGAAAATGAGTACACAGCACATTTTGATGCAAAAGCAGGTTGCGGAACGGAGCTTCTGACAGGTGAACATTTCGATTTCGGTGCAGGCAGCAGAATGGCGGGATATTCAGTGCAGTATGTAAAAGTGTAATTCATTTGTGTAAAAATGCCGAAGCTATTGTTGCTTCAAAAAGTTATATGTGATATGATATAATCGGATATTCAAAAGGAGGAAATCAAAATTATGGAAAATAAGCTTACAAAAAGAACGTGGCTGAATATTGCTGTTTTCAGCTTCATGGGTGCTGTTGCATGGAATCTTGAAAACATGTATTTCAACACCTTCCTTTACGGTTCCGTTTACGATGGTGTTTCTGCAGAAGCTCTTGCAGGAGTAATGGCACCTACAACGGCAATCAGCCGAATGGTTGCGCTTTCTGCAATTACCGCGGTTGTTACAACCTTTATTATGGGTACGCTCAGTGAAAAAATGAAAAAACGTAAGATTTTCATTTCGGTAGGTTATATTCTCTGGGGTATTATTACTGCTGCATTCGGTTTTATTTCAAAAGAAAACATTGCCGCAGTTTTCGGACTTTCTGATGAAGTGAAAATTCTTGCTTTTTCCGTCTGGGCAGTTATTATTATGGATATGATTATGACGTTTATGGGTTCAACCAGTAACGACTCAGCATTTAATGCATGGGTAACTGACGTTACCAATCCCGTTGTCAGACCAAAGGTTGAAACTGTACTTATGTTTGTCGGATTTGTTGCAATGATTGCGGTTATGGGTGTCGGAAGCCTTGCACAGGGCGGAGTTGTTTCGTATAAAAACTTCTTTCTCGGACTCGGTCTTGTTGTGACGCTTTGCGGTGTTGCAGGTCTGTTCACCCTTGAAGAGCCGAAAATCAAAGGAGAAAAAACAAACTCAAATTACTGGAGCGACCTTTTCTACGGCTTCAGACCTTCGGTTATTAAAGAAAACTCAAAGCTTTATCTTGCTCTTGCTGCTGTATGTATTTACAATATTTCAGTACAGGTTTTCTTCCCGTATCTTTTTGTTTATCTTGAAAAGGTTATTCTTCCTGATGCAGTTTTTGATGCGAAAACGATTATTACAGCTGTTTTAGCTGTTGCCGCTCTTGTTGCGGGAACTGTTTTCCTTCTGAAAACTGCGAACAATAACAAACTCAAGGCTTTTATTCCTACGATAATTCTTTTTATTGTCGGCTTGTTTATTCTTTCAACTTCAACGAGCATTGTTGTTGTGCTTATCGGTATTGCACCTACACTTATCGGATATATTATTCTTCAGATTCAGCTCAGCGCCGCAGTACGCGACTTTATCCCTGAAGACAAGGTAGGACTTTTCCAGGGAATCAGAATGATTTTCTCGGTTCTTATTCCTATGGTTGTAGGTCCTGTAATCGGTGATATTGCTTGCCGCACATCAAACCTTACAATTGTTGAATACGGTGTGGAAAAGCTTGTGCCCTCAACAAGCATGTTTTTCTTTGCATCTGTTGTTGCAGTTTTTGTTTTTGTCCCGATTCTCCTTCTTGTAAAGAAAAAAGCATTCAAAAATAATTAATAAGAATAAAAAGCGATAGAAGCTTAAGTTATCAGCTTCTATCGCTTTTACTTTATTCTTTCTTATTCTTTCATAATTTCAAGATATCCCCGAATCTGTTCTTCAGTAGGTTTATAGTCGACTTTTGAACAGCAGGGAATGTTTGGCTTTGAACCGTCTGTGCCGTAGAAGGGAGTCTGTCTGTCATTTTCATATTCTTTGCGGCATTCTTCAAGGCGGAAATCAGGGATATTGCAGGGCGTTCCGCCGTTCAGAACAGAGCGGTGGGCAAGAATTGCCACAGAGGACATTGTGACTGCCGAATAGATATCATAAGGATGCTCGGGCTGTCTGTTTTCTCTGATGCAATCGAGGAACATTCTTGCTGCAATATAATCTCCGCCGCCGTGTCCTGCCTGATTGATAGAATCCTCCTCGTCATCATTCCATGCGGGCTCATAAAGATTTACTTCTTCCATTCCCTCGGGAATTGACCAGTCGTTGTAGCGGAGCATAACCTTACTGCCCATACCGCGGAGGTTTTCAATCTGTCCTTCTGTTCCGCAGATGCGGTAAGAGTTGTGGTGTGCACCGAAAGCGGCACAGCCTGTTACTCTGAAAACAGAGCCGTCATCATTGACCGTGGTCACAATTACCGCACGGTCGCCTACCTGTCTTGCCGTTGCTTTTTCGGGCATGGGAGAAAAAACAGGCAGTGCGCTTACTCTCTTGGGCGTTGCACCTGTTGACCACATAAGGGGAGCGAGAGAATGTGTTATGTAATAGCTTCTCGGAAGATAATTTCTCCAGTGTTCAGGGAAATATATACAGCTTTTCAAAAAGCCGGTGTCGTCAGGATTGACAGGATGGTTGTATTCGCCCTCTGCAAAAAGGATTTTACCAAGTGTACCGCCACTGCATACCTTTTTCATTTCACGGTTGAAAATCATCTGAGGATAGTTTTCTGCAAGCATGTAAATTGAGTTGCTTTTTTCATACGCACGAATAAGCTCAACGCCCTCTGCCATTGTGCCGTTGCTTATGCACTCGGAGAAAACGTGAAGTCCTTTTTCAAAACATTTTATTGCATAAGGTGTATGCTCATGGAAATAGTTTGCAAGAACTACCGCATCCATTTCCTGCCGGATAAAGTCATCAAAATTTTCAAAAACAGGAACCTGTATTCCAAGCCTTTCAAGACCTGCATCAGCTCTGTCTTTTCTGCTTTCACAAAGGGCTGCTATTTCGCAGTCAAGGAGCAAAAGGTTTTCCGCAATATCAATGCCGCGGCCTGCACCGAAAATGCCTATCCTGATTTTTTTCATAAAACGTTCCTCCTGTAGGTTACTGTAAACAGTTTAGCAAATTCAGAAAAAATAAACAATAGAAATTGTAGATTTTTCTTTTACATTGAAAAACAAAAAAGTCTGTGGTATACTTTTGGAAACAGCAATTCCATATGTCTGAAATACAATATCTTACGCACATTCGGGCATTTTTCTCTTTGCCATACGCCGATTGCAAAGATTTTGAACGAAGCTGTGGCGGAAATATTCCCGCCAAAACCATATTTAATTGCTGTTTCAAAAAGTATATTTTTTGCATAAACAGGCGGAGCGTGATTTTTATGAAAATAATCGGCAGTGACTATGACGGTACTTTAAACCACAACGGAATTGATGATGAAAAGAAAAATGCCATTGAACAGTGGCAGAAAGCAGGAAATATTTTTGCCGTTATCAGTGGCAGAGGACCTGTTGATATCCTGAAAATTTATAAAGAAAAACAGTTCGGCTGTGATTATCTTGTTGCAGACAACGGTGCTGTTATTATGAAAACAGACGGCTCTGTTGTGTCTGAAGTCAGGTGTGACGGGAATATAGCATATCCGCTTCTGAAGCTTTTGTTTGACAGCGGTTGTCCTTTTGGTGAAGTGCATACGGCTTTTCCCTGCAGAGCTTATGCTGATGAAAAAGACTGCAAAGAAGCAGGGGAATACACACAGGAAAACATGCCCGATATTCCTTATTTCACTCAGATAAGCACAATGCTTGACGATTTTGAAACCTCGGCAAAGGTTACAAGCTTTGTCCGTGAAAAGTTCGGAGATAAGCTGAATCCTCTGCAGAACGGCAGATGTATTGATATTGTAAGAAGTGACATGAACAAGGCAAAGGGTCTTTATCGTCTGGCTGAAATTGCGGGTGCCGAATACGGCGATATTATTGCTGTCGGCGACAATATAAATGACATGGATATGATAAAGGAATTCAGGTCATACGCAATGGAGAACGGTGTTGATTCCGTTAAAGAATCTGCGACTTACATAACAAAGGGAATTACAGAACTGATTGAAAAAGAATTATCTGAATAAGAAGGTGCAGAAATGGAAAAGAAAGATTCACTTGAAATTATTTTTATCAGACATGCAGAAACCGAGTACACAAATATCGGTGACAGGGACAACTGTGACGGAGAACTGACGGCGAGAGGTGAAGAACAGTGCAGAGAGCTTGGTGAAAAACTTAAAAACGTTCCTATAGATGCGTATATCACAAGCTCACTTCTGCGTGCTTTCAAGACTGCAACAGGTGTCTGCAAGGCAAAGAAAGACGAGCCTTTGCTTGAGATCTGTCCTGAAATTATCGAGTGCGGATGTACGCCCGGTTATTTCGGTTGCAGTGAGGAATATCTGAAAAAATATTATAAAAACACAAAAATGTGCGAAAGTCTTTATGATAAAACAAAGCATGAGTTCCCCTGTGAGGGCAAAGAGGTAAACGATATTCGTGCAAAGAAAGTTATAGATTACATAAAAAACCGTTTTACTTTCGGAGAGCGTGTTGCAGTTTTCAGTCATCACGGATTTCTTGAACATCTGATTCCTACGGCGTTAGGCGTTGAGCCTCATGTTTTCAGATTTGCTCTTGAGAACATTTCAATGACGGTTGTGGAATTCTGCCGTGACGGAAATATTGTTCTCAGGCATGTAAATAAATGAGAAAACGAAAAACAAGGAGAAACGCAATATGAACAAAACTGCCAAAAACGCAGGTGCAGATGAATTTACACCGTCTGTTCCCCAATATTTTTCATGGATAAACAACACAAATGAAGGTTCAACAGAGGAGCACACACTGATTAACCTTGATTTTTTCAGATATCTTAAAGATACCTACGGTATGGAAATCAAAATTTATGCGTGGGATGCAGGTAACTTCGACGGTGCAAGCGAGGGCTACGGCAACCTGAACAGTCCGAAATTCCGCAGTCAATACCCTGAAGAATATGACAAGGTTGTGGAGAAAGCAAAAGAGCTTGGAATCCGCATGGGACTCTGGGGAAGTCCTGACGGTTATGGCGATACGGAAGAAACTCAAAAGGAACGCTTTGACTTTTTCGTTCACCTTTGCCGTGACCATAATTTTGCACTTTTCAAGCTTGACGGAGTCTGCGGAAGACTTCGCCCCGAAAAAGCGGGAGTTTTTGCCGATATGCTGAAAGAGTGCAGAAAATATTCACCCGACCTTATCGTTCTCAACCACCGCCTTGATTTTTACGAGGCAGAGGAATTTGTAACTACATATCTCTGGAACGGAACTGAAACTTATGTTGATATTCTTTCCTGCAATCAGAATACGGCTATGCACAACAGAGCTTTCATGTTCACACGCGGTCATACAGATAACCTTGAGCGCCTTGCAGAGGATCACGGCGTTTGTATTTCTTCATCAATTGATTATTTTGAGGATGAGCTTATCTATCAGGCTTTTAACCGCTCACTGATTCTTGCTCCCGAAATTTACGGCAATCCGTGGCTTATGCGTGATGATGAACTGCCTAAGCTTGCGAGAGTTTACAATCTTCACGCAAGAAATGCTGAAATCCTCGTAAACGGAAAGCTTCTTCCCGATTCTTACGGCGAAAATGCAGTGTCTCGCGGTAGTGAAACAAAACGTTTCATTTCCGCAGGAAACAATTCATGGGAAGCTAAAAAAATCACAGTGAAAATAGGGGAAGAAACAGGAATCATTACGGAAGATGAAGTTGCGGTCAACATTCATCATCCTTATGAAAAACATCTTGGCTTTTTCAAATCGGGTGATTCGGTAGAAATTGAGCTTCTTCCTTTCAGAGCGTTTCTCATTGAAATTGCAGTTTCTTCAGAAGCAGAGCCCATGCTTACAAACTGCGAATATGAAATTATAAAAGAGGGTAAAAACGGTTTCCCGAAGGAAGTAAAATATCTGAAATCTGAAGGCGGAAAAATAAATCTTCTTTCAAACGGCAAGGAAACTCCTTTTGCAGAAATTGAGAAAACAGAGATTAAAGAAAAAGCACCTGTTTTCATCGGTTCACTTGAAAATGAAGAGGAAAATCCCAAAAACGGTGAGCTTCTTTACGAAAGTGCAATGTATGCAATTACTAACGATTCGTTGGAAATAAGAAGTCTTCGCCGTTCAGGTGAAACGAAAATTCCCGAAGTAAAAGCGGCAAGAGATGCTTTTTTCGCACAGGCACACTATACTCTCCGCGGCTGCGAAGCAAAAGCCATGTTTGACGGCGATAAAAATACATTCTATGATTCTCAGTCAAAAACATATTGCGGCGAAAACAGACGTATTTCCGGCGGGTGCTTAAGAGTTGATTTCGGAAGAGAAATTGACTGCGACAGTGTCGAAATTGAATTTTTCTCAGGTGACTATGCTACAAGAGAGGTTGAAATACAGAAAGTACCGCTCATAGCTGAGTTTTCGTCTGACCTTGCAAGCTGGAAAAACTCAGAACTTGTGAAAATGAGTGTAAGTGACGAGGCTTTCACCGCGAAAATTATTAAATTTACTGCACACACTCTCTATGACCTTCACGGTAAAAAGGTTGTGGCAAGCTATGACATCAATGATAAAATCCGTTACCTCAGAATTGAAAACCCCGTTGACAGAATTTATGCTGTCAGACTTATCAAAGACGGTAAAATTATTGAAACAAGGGATGCATTTGCGAATAATATGCAGGCTCACTACCGCCACAGAAAAACGGCAGTTCATAAGTGGCAGCAATTTGTTCTGCCTCAGTATAAATCAGGTTCAAGCGTCGCAGTTGCAGTCGAAGGTGTTCACGGAGAGGAACGTGTTTACTGCACAGCGGAGATTGACGGAAAGCTTTGCGGCTTCCCGAAGCGTGCACCTGATTACAAAGCAAATCAGTGGGAGCATGTAGTCTGCGGCAGCGACAAAAACAATACATTTTTCCTTGAGTTGCCTGAAGGAACAGAAGGCAAAACGCTAACTATCCACGCTGTTTTCTCCGACCGCCGAAAGGCAGATGCACGGTGTGATGTTTATATCTGCGAAAAGCACTGATTGAATTTTTTCTGACAAAAGTCAGAAATTATGTAAAGGTGACTTCTGAAAATTAAAGTAAAGGTGACTTCTGAAAATTAAAAATGCTTTACAATTTATTTGTTATATGATAAAATAACCTGAAACCTTAACAAACTATTAACTTATTTACAGACGTAATATGGTAAAATTTATTCATCAACTATAAAGCAGGGGAGTAATGACAAGTGGCAGACAAATATTTAATTATCAACGCTGACGATTTCGGCATGTGCGGTGCGGCAAACGAAGCGGTTATGGATCTTTTCAAATCAGGCAGACTTAAATCTTCAACAATTATGATGCCTTGTAAATTTGCAAAAGAGGCAGTTCAGTTCTCAATTGACAACCCTCAGTATGCAATCGGCGTACATCTTACAACTACAAGTGAATGGGCAAGATACAATTGGGGACCAATTACAGACCTTCCCTCACTTAAGAATGAAAAAGGCTTTATGTGGCCTGAGTGTGAAGATTTCGCAAAGCACGCAGACCTTGACGAGGCAAGACAGGAAATCCTTGCTCAGGTCAAGCTTGCAGAAAGCATGGGCATGAAACCCTCTCACCTTGACAACCACATGGGCTCACTTTACGGCATTGAGGGCGGCAACTTCAAGCTTCTTCCCATGACAATGAAGCTTTGCGGTGAGCTTGGTTATGCATTCAGAATGTGCAGAAAGCCTCTCAAAACAGAATGTCCTGAGGGCACACCTTATTTCCTTTATGCAATCGCTTGTAAAATCTGCGATTATCTCGGCAAAAAGAATAATGTTATCATGCCTGACTATCTCATTTTCCCCAAATGGAATGACGAGATGAGAACAAGCTATGAGAGATACCGCGAGATGTTCCTTGAAGACCTTGTGAAAATTCCCGACGGCTTCAGCGAAACTTATGTACATCCCTCTGTTGAATGTGACGAGCTGAAGGGTATCACAGGCAGATGGCGTGACAGAGTGTGGGAATATCAGATTATGAAAGACCCCAAAACAGAACAGCACCTGAACGCTCACGGCATCGAGCTTATTTCTTACCGTGACATGATTGAAATGAAGAAATAAAAACATAATTGACTGACAGGACATCTGTGCTTTTCAGATTTCCTGTCAGCTTTTCTTTTATCATAATATCAAATTTTACATCGTAGTACCTTGTAACAACTAAAATTTACGTTCTTATTCACCGAGATGCTTCGTAATGTTGCTTTTGAAAATAACAAACTGAAAGCAACATCACTCGAGGATGACACGGTGAGGTTAGTTACAAGTTTTAGTTATTACAGAGTAGTAGGGATGCTCCTTGCGAGCTCCGCAAATTACTACGATTCAAGCAAAGCCTCCCCTTGAAAACGCAAGGGGAGGTGTCGGCCGTTAGGTTGACGGAGGGGATTTTTCGTTTAAAATTTCTTGACTTTTTCTGCAAATATGATATAGTTTAATTAAATAATTTTGGAGGTGCTTTTATGATATTTGACACTTTAAAAAACATGAATTACTATGTAAAAATGATGCCTGAGCTTGAAGAAATTCAGAAGTTTCTTCAGGAGTATATGAAAGGCGAAATGAAAATGGAAAGAATCGACCTTGACGGCGACAACCTTTTCGCTTCTCCCGCCACTTATGTTCCGAAAGACCACGAAGGTGCAGAATATGAATCTCATGTAAAATATGCTGACGTTCAGGTTGTGCTTAAAGGTAAGGAATATATCGGCGTTACTCCCCTTGACACATGCACAGTTACAAAACCCTTTGAAGACGGCGGCGACATCGCATTCTACACAAGCGAAACGGGAACACTTTGCCTTATGGAAGAGGGCAGTTTCCTTGTGCTTTATCCTCAGGATGCACACATGCCTTGTCTGAAAGTTGATGACAGCGGCGAGGAAGTTACAAAAATTGTATTCAAGGTAAAAATTGAGGAATAAGACATGAGTATTATTTTAAACGCGAACTGGATCAAAGCGGGAGAAAGCATGGGCGATGTTGTGCCCGTTTTCTCAAAAGTGATTGAAGCTTCAGATGTTGCAAAGGCGGAAATTTCTGTTTCATCAAAGGGTGTTTACTGCCTTTACATAAACGGAAAAAGAGTCAGCGACTATGTTCTTGCTCCCGGCTGGACTGTTTACAAAAAAAGACTTCAGTACCAGACTTATGACATTACTGCCATGCTGAAAAACGGTGAGAATAAAATCGAAATCGGCGTTGGCTTCGGTTGGATGATGCACAATAAAACATTCAAGGATGTAAAGGTTATTGCATCGGTAGAAATTGAAAACGAAAACGGCGAAAAAACAGAAATTCTCACTGATGACACATGGGATTATGCTTCATCACAGACACTTTATTCAAATATGTACAACGGTGAAACCTTTGATATAACAAAGGAAATCACTGTCCTTGGCAAAGCCGTAATTGATGCTGAAGAGCCGAAGGATGTTCTTATTCCTCAGGAAGGCGAAATCATCAAGGAGCATGAAAGACTCAACGCAAAAGAAATTATCACAACTCCTTCAGGTGACACTGTTATTGACTTCGGTCAGAATCTGACAGGTTATGTTGAATTCAAATTCAAAGGCAATGCAGGTGATGAGTTTGTTATCACTCACGCAGAGGTTCTCGATAAAGACGGAGAATTCTATACTGAAAACCTCCGCTCCGCAAAGAATGAAATCAGAGTAATCTGTGACGGAAACGAGCACACCTTCAAGCCTCATTACACATTCCAGGGCTTCAGATATATTAAACTTGTTGGTTTCACAGATGAAATAAATCTTGACAACTTCACTGCAATTGCAGTTTATTCCGATATGAAGAGAACAGGTCATTTTGCCTGCTCAAGCGAAATGCTCAACAAGCTTTACCACAACATTATCTGGGGACAGATGGGTAACTTCCTTGATGTTCCTACAGACTGTCCTCAGCGCGATGAGCGTCTTGGCTGGACAGGTGATGCTGAAGTTTTTGTTAAAACCGCAAGCTATAACTTTGACGTTTATAAATTCTTCTCAAAGTGGCTGAAAGACTTAGCTGCTGACCAGTGTAAAGACGGCAGAGTGCCCCATGTTATCCCTGACCTTGGCTGGTTTGATGAAGGAAAAGATGCAGAGTCAAGTGCTGCATGGGCAGATGCGGCAACAATCTGTCCATGGCAGATTTATCTGACTTACGGCAAAAAGGAAATCCTCGAAGAGCAGTACCCCTCAATGAAAAAATGGGTTGACTATCTTGACTCGATTGCCGAAAATCACCTGTGGCTCTTTGGCGGACACTTCGGCGATTGGCTCGGAATTGACTCAGAGCCGGGCGACAACAAAGGCTCGACTGACGAAAAGCTTATTGCAACTGCATATTACTACTATTCAACATCACTTCTTATCAAAGCAGGTAAGGCTTTAGGAGAAGACACCCAAAAGTACGAAGAAAGCCTTGAAAACATCAAAAAGGCATACATGACAACGTATCTTCCCGAGGGAAAACTTCTCTGCAACACTCAGACTGCTTGCGTGCTTACACTTTTCTTTGACCTTTGCGAAGATAAGGAAGCCGTTACAGAACAGCTCCTTTCAATCATCAAGGAATACGGACACATGACAACAGGCTTTGTAGGCACACCTTATCTTCTCCATGCTCTGTCTGAGAACGGACAGACAAAAACGGCCTATGACCTGATTCTCCGCGAAGAATATCCCTCATGGCTCTTCTCTGTCACTCAGGGCGCAACAACGATCTGGGAGCACTGGGACGGCATCAAGCCTGACGGTTCAATGTGGTCGGCGGAGATGAACTCATTTAACCACTATGCATACGGTGCAGTCGGTGACTGGATGTACGGTAATATGGCAGGTATTAACACTGACGAGAACGCTCCGGGCTTCAAGCACATTATTTTCAAGCCTGAAACAGACGAAAGAATTGATTTTGTTGAGGCTTCGATTGATACCGCTTACGGCGAAGTGAGATCTGAGTGGAAGAGAGAAAACGGTAAAATCCTCTATACATTCACAGTGCCTGTCGGTGCCGCTGCAACTGCCTTTGTCGGTGACGAAGCTTACGCATTAGGCGCAGGAGTGCATAAATTTGAGTGTTAAAACAAATGCCATAAGAATTGTGGAAACTGCAAAAATTGATTATGTTCTCCATTCCTATCCCTGCAAAGAAGCTCTTGATGCCGTTACTGTTGCAGGCAAGATAGGTGCAGATATTGAGAGGGTCTTCAAAACACTTGTCACGGAGGGCAAAAGCGGTAATTATTATGTTTTTGTTGTGCCGGGTGCAGAAGAGCTTGACCTTAAAAAAGCCGCATCATCAGTGGGAGAAAAGTCGGTTTCCATGATTCATGTAAAGGATATCAACAAAATAACGGGCTACATCCGCGGCGGCTGCAGTCCCGTTGGCATGAAAAAGAATTATGTAACAGTTTTTGATTCTACTGCTGAAGGCTTTGAAAAAATCTATGTCAGTGCAGGGAAGATCGGATTTCAGATGGAGATAAATCCTCATGATTTATGCAAGCTTGTAAACGGAAAATTCTGTACGGTTACATCATGATATAGAGCAGTGCCATCATCAGGAGCTTGTCGTTTGAATTTTTTGAAAGAATCAGAATCAGCGCAAGGATGAGCATTTTGTCATCGTCCATGCCGAGTAAGTTATTTTGACACGTCTTGCCGTTTTGAGGAAGAGGGGGATTTTCTCTGTTCTTTTCAAAACGGCAATTGCATTTGAATTTTTCAAAGTCTTCGTCGAAAAACTTTGAAGAGTGCTGCATTCTGAACGCTTCTTCCGAAGCTTTTTCTATGTTGTCGTAAGAAAAATCTTTCATGTAATCACCACTTTTTATAGTTAATGAATGATGAAGAATTGCCACCTGCGGCAGCAATTTCAAATGTCGCTGATATTGATTTTTATAATTCAATTGTCAAATGCCCATAACCGTTTTTGCGGTACAGCCCCGAAATTATTCATTGTTCATCAGCGTAGAGGCTTCATTATTCATTTTAATTCCTGTATCAGCGGCAGAATATCAAGCATTTTCATAATCTGCATCGCTTCGTCTGCCCGCTTTCTTTTGTCTTGCGATAAAAGGGGCTTCAATGCTTTTATCAAATCGCATCGGGGACTTGAAGATGAAGAGTTCAGAAGGCCCATCATTTTTGTGATTTTGCCTATCATCTGAGGGTCAATTCCCGAAAAATCAAAGCCTGTGTCCTGCTTTTTTTCTTCCTTTGCACCGCCGAAAAGACTTGCCGCAGTCTGCTTTAATGAAGCAATATCATCTTCACTGAGTGAAGAAATGATATCGCCTATGTTATCCATATCCATGGCTTATTTCCTGAATTTTTTTATCAATTCCTGTGCAAAGGGACTTGATAAAATTTCATTCAGCTTGTTTTTGTCAGAAAGCACAGACTGTAATTTTTCTTTATCATTCTGTGACAGATTTTTGTTCACATAGTTTTCCACATCTTCCTTTGATGTGGCGGAATTCAAGAGAGAGTTTAAATCTTTATCCATAGTATATCACTCCGTAAGAAAGGATTTTTTATATGAGAATACTTGTAGTTTCCGATTCACACGGTGACAGCTTCACACTTGACAGAATTATCAGAAGTCAAAGCTCCGCAGAGGTTGTGATTTTTCTCGGTGACGGGGAAAGAGATATGCACGAATGCGGCATACGACTTGTTGATAAGCATGTAATCAAGGTTAAGGGTAACTGCGATCTTTATTCAGAGCTTGAAGCAAATGTGACTCAGGTAATAGAGGGAAAAAAGTTTTTTATAACCCACGGTTACCTTGAAAACGTGAAGTTCGGCATAGATAATCTCATATATAAAGGTCAGTCCTTAGGCGCTGACATTATATTATATGGTCATACCCATGTCCCTGTGAGTAAATATATTGACGGAGTTTATGTTTTTAATCCGGGCAGTGTGATAAAGGGTGAATACGGCTTTATTGATATTACTGATAAAGGCGTGATGTGCGTGAATGCAAGAATATAATGCAGAACGCAGAGTGCAGAGTGTCGGGTGGG
Organism: uncultured Eubacteriales bacterium; assembly: GCA_964507395.1. Lineage (GTDB taxonomy): Bacteria > Bacillota > Clostridia > Oscillospirales > Acutalibacteraceae > SIG575. The sequence goes on from CAZDQE010000015.1 coordinate 14,821, forward strand.
CAAAGCTCACCGTTAATTCTGCGTTCCGTACTCTGCATTCATTCAATCTCCACTCCCGTATAATAATGCTTTAAAATTTCCTCATAAGACGCACCCTGCCGTGCCATAAAATCAGCACCGTACTGGCTCATTCCCACTCCGTGACCGTAGCCGAGGACTGTGAAGAGAAATTTGCCGTCTGAATATGTCAGAGAAAAATTATTTGATTTAAGGGAGAATGCTTTCTGTACATCATCGCCGTCAAAGCTTTTTTCGCCTATCGTCAAAGCTTTTACGGCACCTGCTTCCGTACAATCAAGGGAAAAAACGGGTGTATCACCGAGTGTAATTCCCGCAAAATTTTCAAATTCTTCTTTTGTTACTTCTTTTTCTGAAATCAGGTCGGCAGAGAGCTTATCTCCCTCGCTTGTAACTGACACAAGATAGGGCATTTCTCCGCCCCAGATGTCTGCAACATTCTCGGTTTTTCCCGAGCATAAAGCGAAAAATGCAGGCAGTATTATTTCACCGTCATATGTTATGATTTTGTCCGTCACCTCATTTACGCATGAGGTGATTTTTTGTGTGTACAGGTCATATTTGTCGCCCCATTTTTCCTTTGCTTCCTCAGGTGAAATATAGCCCTGATGCTTTGTGTAATCATCAGTAAGGGTAACGCCCTTCTCCTGCTGATAGAGAGCGTATGTATGGGCGGCGACTGCCTGCGCTTTTATTGCTTCTTCCGAGTAAAGGGGAGAAATTTCCGCGCTGACAACTCCTGTAAGGTAATCGCTGACAGACAGAGCTATTGTTTCCTTCGTTTCGGTTCTGTAAAGAGTAATCGTTTCGTCATCGGCTTTTCGGGATACAGCGGTGTTTACCGCTTCTTTTGTCTGCGTTTTGCCGTGAAGAGGTATGACGGGAGTAAAAATCATTGAAAGTGCCAAGCATAGGCTCAAAAACAGTGTGAATCTCATGTAAATCAACCATCCTTTTTTCTTGACTTTTGGTAGTGAAATATTGTACAATATAGAGTAATATTTCAGTGTACATATTTAAATTCGCAGAGAGGAGCGTTCAGATGTCGACTTATATAAAATATATAGATGACAGCTCTATGGAAAGTTTATGTAAAGAGCTTGAAAAAAATAACAGAATCGACACAGGAGATTTCAGCAAATACGGTGTAAAAAAAGGACTGAGAAATTCCGACGGAACAGGTGTTATGGCGGGACTGACTCAGATATGCAGCGTTGAAGGCTACTATATCAATGACGGCGAAAGAATTCCCAAAGAGGGCAGACTGATTTACCGCGGATACGATATGGTGGATTTGGTGAGAAACTGCCGAAAGGAAAACCGTTTCGGCTTTGAAGAAATTGTGTGGCTTCTTATTTTCGGTTCACTCCCCACAAAGGAACAGCTTGAAATGTTCAGAACAACTCTTGCAATGTGCCGTGAGCTTCCCGATGATTTTATCGAGGATATGATAATGAAGGCACCTTCGCCCGATATTATGAACAAAATGGCGAGAAGTGTTCTTGCTCTTTATTCCTACGACTCAAACCCCGATGAAACAAGCGTTGAAAATATGCTCAGACAGTGCATACATCTTGTGGCACAGCTTCCTGCAATTATGACATACGCTTATCAGGTAAAGAGAAGAACCTACTATAAAAAGAGTATGTACATTCATCAGCCGAAGCCTGAACATTCAACCGCTGAAACGATACTTCGTTTCACAAGAGCTGACAGAACCTTCACCGATGAAGAGGCGAAGCTTCTTGACCTGTGCCTTTGCATCCACGCAGAGCACGGCGGCGGTAACAACTCAACATTTACAACGAGAGTTCTTTCTTCCTCAGGCACAGATACATATTCTGCAATCGGTGCGGCTATCGGTTCTCTTAAAGGTCCCCGTCACGGCGGTGCGAACATCAAGGCTCACCGTATGATTTCGGAAATTTACGAGAATGTTAAAAATCATTCCTCAGACGGTGAAATCGCAGATTATCTCAAGAAAATTATCAACAAACAGGCAGGCGACGGTTCAGGTCTTATCTACGGTATGGGACACGCGATCTATACTCTGTCTGACCCGAGAGCAGTTCTCCTCAGAGAAAAGGCAGGGGAGTTTGCAAAGGGAACCGAATACGAGGAACGCTTCAACCTGATTACACGAATTGAAGCATTGTCACCTCAGGTTTTTGCAGATGTAAAGGGCGTGAAAAAGCCTCTCTGTGCAAACGTTGACATGTACTCAGGTCTTATTTACGAAATGCTCAGAATCCCCGTTGATTTGTTTACTCCCATGTTCGCAGTGGCGAGAGTTGCAGGCTGGTCAGCTCACAGAATTGAGGAAATGACAACTGCCAACAGAATTATCCGCCCTGCATACAAGAGTGTTGCACATACACGCGAATATGTTTCTCTTGAAGAACGAAAAGAATCGGAAGGCGTGTCGGGAATTTATATTCCGAGAGAACAAAGATAAAGGGATGGTTTTATGAAAATTAAAGGCAGCGCAAAAAAACTTCAGATGAAGTCAGCGTACATTACGGCACTTGCAGGTATTGTTCTTGCACTTGTTATCAGGATTTATCAGTGCTTCGGCGGTTTAATTGATTTTGAAACAGGATTTTTTACGGAAAACAGCATTACAACGACTATCCTTTACGCAGCTTTAGGTGTTACGGCGGTGGCAGTTTTTATTGTTTGTCTTTTATCGGGTAATGCTCCTCAGGACAGACTTCCCGAAAAGAAAAACGTTATGGTTGCCGTAACATCGGGACTTTTTGCAGTAAGTCTTGCAAGCAACGCAGTAACTCAGATTAAGTCCTACTTTGAGACGGCTTCATCCTACAACGCTTTTTTGGATGAACAGACACGGTTTTCTTATCTTATGAAGTCAGGCGCTTTACCGAAGCTTTGCGAAGGTGTTTTTGCAATTCTTTCGGCAGTTTACTTTATTATTCTTGTTTTTAAATATTCAGGTCTGAGAAAAGCAGACATGACAAAGATGAAATTTTTCTCTCTCTGTCCTCTCTTCTGGGCAACCTTCAGAATGATTCAGCGTTTTACAAGGACAATAAGCTTCATGAACGTTTCATCGCTTTTCCTTGAACTTTTCATGATTGCATTTATGATGATGTTCTTTATGTATCTGGCTCAGATGTCTTCCGAGGTGAATAACAGAGGCATTTCCTATAAAGTTGTATCATACGGACTTATCGGCGGAATGTTTGCCGCAGTTGTGACAATTCCCGGACTTCTTCTCAGTCTTTTTGATTCATCATACAAAGCTCTTGCGGCACAAGACTTGCTTGAATGTCCCGTAGAAATTTCAGACCTTTTCTTCTGCCTTTTTGCGCTTGCGTTTGTTTTGTCGCTGGTTTCTGCACCACAGATAAAAAATATGACAGCTAAAGAAGCTGAAAAAATAATCGAGGAGGAAAAATAAGGTGTTTTTAGAAAATCTTGCAATTGCCGCAAAACAGGTCGGTATTCTTTACATTCTTGTTGCAGTTGGTTTTATCTGCGACAAGACAGGTCTTTTCAAAGAAAAAACTGCAAGACTTTCAAACGACCTTCTTTTCTACATAATTACCCCTGCGGTAATTATCACGGCATTTATGTCAATGGACAACACACCTGAAAACTATAAAAAGCTTCTTCTTGCTTTTGCTTTTGCGGTGGCAATACAGGTTGTAGGTGCGTTGATAGCACTTCCCTTTTTCCGCGACAAGTCAAAGGCAGACAACTGTATTTATAAATTTGCGTCAAACTACGGCAATGTAGGTTATATGGCACTTCCTCTTGCAAATGCGGTTTTAGGCGCAGAGGGTGTGTTCTATTGCTCGGTAGTTGTAATGGTTTTCAACATCAGCTCATTTACCCACGGTATAATGGTTATGACGGGCGAGAAAAAGTTTGACCCTAAAAAGCTGCTTTTAAATCCGGGTACGATTGCCGTTTTAATCGGACTTCCGCTGTTTGTTTTCGGTGTTCGTCTTCCTGAAATTCTGCAGACACCTGTTGATTATCTGGCATCTCTCAACACACCTCTTGCTATGATCTTCTTCGGTACATACCTTGCAAATACTGATCTGAAAACCATGTTCAGCGATAAAAGGATTTATCTTACGGCATTTCTCAAGCTTATCGTTCTGCCGTTATGTATGCTGGGGCTTTTCAGACTTTTCGGTATTACAGGCGCGTTGGTGCCGTCGCTTATTCTTTCAAGCTCTGCACCAAGTGCAAACAATACGGTTATGTTTGCGGCGAAGTATGATAAGGATGCCGCATCGGCGTCAAAGGTTGTTGCAATGGTAAGCTTTATGAGCATCGTAACAATGCCTGTTATGATTGCTCTGGGTCAGCAGGTAGCTTAAATGGAAAGAACAGAAAAAATCATAAGAAATTACTGCGAGTTTTTCGGCTTTTCATCTTTTGAGATTTATAAGGATAAGCTTATTCCTTGCAGAGCAATTGAGAGAATTCCCGAAAACACAAAAACGGTTATAACTTTTTTGTTTCCCTATTTTTTAGGTGAGGAAGCGTATGAAAATCTGAATGTTTCCCGTTATGCCGCGGTAAGTGATTACCATGTGGTAGTGAGCAGATATCTTACGCTTATCTGTGAAAAATTAAAGGAAGAATATCCCGAAAATGAGTTCGTTCACTTTTCTGATAATTCTCCTGTTCCTGAGGTTTTTGCCGCGGCAAAATCAGGTCTCGGAATGATAGGCAAAAACGGACTTTTTATAAATGAAAAATACGGCTCATGGGTTTTTATCGGAGAAATTCTCACTGACCTTGAAATTTCTGCAGAGGAAAAGGAAATAAAGCATTGCCCCGATTGCGGAAAATGTAAAGATGCCTGTCCTACAGGTGTTCTGAAAGAGAAAAAGTTTGATAAAAACAAATGTCTTTCCCACATCAGTCAGAAAAAAGGGGAAATCCCCGATGAATATAAAGAAATGATGAAACGCCTTAACTGTGCGTGGGGTTGTGACGAATGTCAGAAGGCTTGCCCGTATAATAAGAAGGCGGAAATAACAACCATTGAGGAATTTGTTCGGAGCTTTAATCCTGTCGTTACAGAGGAAACTCCCGTTGAGGGCAGAGCTTTTGAGTGGCGCGGAGAAAAAGTGATAAAAAGAAACCTCATGGTAACGGAAGGTAACTCATGAATTTTGAAAACAGAGAATATGACACAAAATTTGAAGAACTCATATCATCTGCTTTTGACAGCGGAAGGCTTCCTCATGCCATAATTCTTGAAGGTGCCGACGAAAACGCACGTCTTAATTTTGCACATACGCTTTCAAAGGCGCTTGTGTGCAGTGAAAGTGAGAATTCTCTTAAGCCCTGCGGTAAATGCGCAAACTGCATGAAGGCTGAAACGGAATCTCACGTTGATATAAAAAAGGTTGAAGGCACGAACAAGTCAAAAACCGTGTCTGTTGAAGATATAAGAAAGGTAAGAAGCGATGCCTATGTCGTCCCTAACGAGGCGGAAAGAAAGGTCTATATTATAACAGCGGCTCACAGAATGAACGAAACTGCCATGAATGCCTTTCTTAAGGTTCTTGAAGAACCGCCCTCATATGTGAATTTTATCCTTGAATGTGAGGATAAGGCAATGCTTCTTGAAACGGTAAAATCAAGATGTGCCGCTTTCAGAATGGGTGACCTGACAGATGACAGCGTTACTAAAAAGAAGTCGGAAAAGGCTTATGAAAGTGCTTCTTTGATCGCAAAGGCGATTTTGTCTGACAGCGAGATTGAAATGATGAAAACGCTGGGAGCGTTTGAAAAAGATAAAGACCTCTTGAAATTATCTCTTGAAGAGGTTATACTGATTTTAAGAGATTCTCTTGCGCTGAAAAGCGGGGCGGAAAATCTTATGTCACATAATACGGAAACGGCAAGAAATCTTGCAGGCGGTATGACATCAGAAAAAATTATGAAAACAATGAATGTTGTAGGCGATGCCGTAAACGGTATTGAGCATTACGCAAACCAAAATTTGCTTTTGGCACGGCTTTCAAGCCGTTTGAAATAGAAAGAGAGGAACGGAACTATGGCTGAAGTAATCGGTGTAAGATTCAAGGATGTGGGAAAGGTATATTTCTTTGATCCTGACGGAAAACAGCTTAAAAAATTTGATAAGGTTATTGTTGAAACTGCAAGAGGCGTAGAATGCGGCGAGGTCGCAGCGGAGAACAGAGAGGTTGAAGATGAAAAAATCGTACATCCTCTGAAAAAGCTTATCAGAATAGCTACAAAAGAGGACCTTGAAACAGTTAAGAAAAACAAGGAAAAAGAGAAAAAGGCTTTTGATATCTGCCTTGAAAAAATCGCAAGGCACGGTCTTGATATGAAGCTTGTGGATGTTGAATACACCTTTGATAACAGCAAGATTCTTTTCTATTTTACCTCAGACGGCAGAGTTGATTTCAGAGAGCTTGTCAAGGATTTGGCAGCCGTTTTCAGAACAAGAATCGAGCTTCGCCAGATCGGTGTGAGAGATGAATCGAAAATGATCGGCGGTCTCGGAATGTGCGGCAGACCTCTTTGCTGTTCAAGTTTCTTAGGTGATTTCCAGCCTGTTTCAATCAAAATGGCGAAAGAACAAGGCTTATCGCTTAATCCTGCAAAAATCAGCGGAACATGCGGCAGACTTATGTGCTGTCTGAAATATGAGCAGGAAGCTTATGAGCATCTTCTGAGAGTAACTCCCAAGGTAGGCGCAATCGTGGAAACAAACGAGGGCAGAGGAACTGTTGTTGAAACGAATCTTCTCAAAGGTGTTGTAAAAGTTAATCTTGACAGACGCCCCGGTGCTGCACCTCAGCCTTATGACAGACATGCTGTTAAAGTTATCAAGGACGGAAAAATCAAGGTAGATAAAGAGGAGCTTGAAGCGCTCAAACACATAGAATCATAATTTGAAATTTGCAGGAAGGAGTTTTTTCTTCCTGTATTTTTATTTGTCACACATTACCAATAAATTTGCCTATTGCATATTTTTTTTGTATATGTTACAATATAGACGGCTGAATTTATTATTGTAATTGGAGGAATCTTCCGTGAAAAAGAAAATTTTAGCAACAGTTCTTTCACTGGTGATGCTCCTGACTGCGTTGCCGCTTTCGGTTTTTGCAGAAGGAACAGAGCCTGAAATTGTATTGTATGTTACTCCCGATAAAACAGAAGCAACGGTGGGGGATGTGATTACATACACGGTTTCGATTTGGTTTAAGGACCGGATAACATGTCTTGAATTTGACCCTGTATTGCCTGATTCGCTTGAATATGTTCCGTACTCCGGCAAGCTTTTTGATAATGCAAAGGATTTGCTTACCTTTGAATCAATGGATTGGACAGAGAAGACACAAAGAACAAACGGCTTCAAATCAGTGCCGATTGTTATGCCTGAAGGCTATGACAGTGTTGAGCTTTCAATTTTTTCTGCACAATTGACGGAAAATGCACTTGACGGCGAAGAAATTACCATTGGCCTTTCTCATTTCGCTTTCGGCGATGAAAACTTTCTGGAAATAACCGACATTGAGGTCGTAAACACGGCGTCAGTTACAGTTCTTCATCAGTGCCGTGTAAGCTTGAAAGAAGGTACCGATGCCACCTGTGAGGAAGAAGGAACTATTGATTCCTACGTCTGCTCCTGCGGAAAAATTTATCTCGATGAAAGTGCTGAGAATGAAGTAACTGAGGCAGAGCTTATAATTCCCGCCCTCGGTCATACGGAGGTCACCGACGAAGCGGCAGAGCCTGACTGTACAAATACAGGTCTGACGGAAGGCAAGCACTGCGAGGTCTGCGGTGAAATTATCACAGCACAGGAAGAAGTACCCGCCCTCGGTCATA
>CAZDQE010000015.1:22792-41671 GCA_964507395.1 uncultured Eubacteriales bacterium
ACGAAGCGGCAGAGCCTGACTGTACAAATACAGGTCTGACGGAAGGCAAGCACTGCGAGGTCTGCGGTGAAATTATCACAGCACAGGAAGAAGTACCTGCCCTCGGTCATACGGAGGTCACCGACGAAGCGGCAGAGCCTGACTGTACAAATACAGGTCTGACGGAAGGCAAGCACTGCGAGGTCTGCGGTGAAATTATCACAGCACAGGAAGAAGTACCTGCCCTCGGTCACAGTTATGAAAGTGTTGTAACCGAGCCTACGGTAACATCGGAAGGCTTTACAACAAATACATGCTCTGTTTGCGGTGAAACTTATATTTCAGACAGAACCCCTGCTCTTACTGCTGTAATTACAGGCAGTGTTACCAGCTTCCGCAGTGATACGGATGCAATTACAATAGAACTTATCAGAGACGGAGAAAACGAAGCAGCTTATACCGTAACGGTTTACGGAAAGGAAGCAGAATATTCACTTGAGGGCGTTGAAGCAGGTGAATATATTCTCCGAGCTTCAAAGAAAGATCATGTAACGAGAGATTATGAAATTACAGTTGAGAGTCCGGAATCTGCAGTTGATGTGAAAATTCATCTTCTCGGTGACGTGGACGGCAACGGTAAAGTAAATACGGTTGACGTTTCAAAAGCGAATTCCCATGTAAAATCCGTAAGTATCCTTGGTGAATATGAAGCAAAATGTGCTGATGTAAATGAAGACGGTCATGTTAAAACGCCTGACGTGGCAAGGATCAACGCTCACGCGAAAGCAGTAGATCTTTTATGGTAACCTGTTACATTTTTTGAAAATAAATAAACTTTCAAAAAAACACTTGATTTTTGAAAAATATATGATAGAATACTTTTGAAGCAACAATTAAATATGAAATTGCTGTTTCAAAAGTGTAGTTTTATAAATGAAAAGGGAGGTTACGAACGATGGCTTATATTATCAATGACGAATGCATTTCTTGCGGCGCATGTGCAGGTGAATGTCCCGTAGAGGCTATCTCTGAAGGTGCAGATAAGTATGTTATCGACGCAGATGCTTGCATCGATTGCGGCAGCTGTGCAGATGCTTGTCCCGTAGGCGCTCCTGAACAGGCATAATCAGATTGTAAAAAAACGAAAACCGAACTGTGTAAGCAGTTCGGTTTTTTGTTTTTTTATTTTACAGCATAGAAAACATAGCTGTATCCCGTTTCATTCAGAAGAGGATATGTGTTTCCTGATTTGTAAGAGGTTCCGTTGTGTACGCGGAAGCCTTTCGCAGTGCATTCAATTGAGCTTGAGTCGTTGCCGCTCGCGGCATATCCGAAGTACATTTTAAGTATTTTTTCGTCGAAATCAATTGCACACGCACCGCCGCCTACAACGTAAGCGAAAACGAATTTAGGAGTGAAATCCAGACTGATTGTTCGGGAGCTTGATCCGTTTCCTGTGTAAGAGCCTATAACGCAAGGGTTGTTCCATTGCTCTCTTTCTCCGTCGTTCAGATGCAGAACGGTATCCTCTATATGATTTTTGCAGAAGAACGTTTTGCTTGCAAATGAGTTGAAGTTAAGACCCGTTTCGTCGGCAGGACAGAATTCTGCGCTGACGCGGATATCTGCATCCATAACAAGGCTTTCCGTATTTCTGTCAGATGTAACATGACCGCATGAGGAGGAAACGATGTTAAGGTCTGAGGAGAAAGTCATGTAATCTACAATCTTGGAAAATACATCATGACATGTGCTGCCGCCTAAGGAATCGGGAACATGGATTCCGAGAACGATGTGTATGTCTGCCTGTCTGCAATATTCATCGCGTACAAGCTCTCCGTCCTCGTCTTCGTGAAAAAGGTCGGTAATTTCAACCTCTGCAAGACCAACGGACACAATAGTGTTCCTCAGCGGCACCGCTTTTGCCTGAGGCGGATATTCTGTCATGAAAGTGATATGATTTAAGTCTGAGATATTTTTCAGCCAAGTTACAATTGACTGAGGCATGATGCTGATTGTACTACTCATTTTTTTACACCTCAACAATAGTTTTTATGATTGCCCAGATATAGAGGACCTCGTTTCCGAAATAAACCTTTTCGCTTCTGTCAACCTTGAATTTTATGCCGTCTGATGAAATCCATGTGCTGGAGTCGGTAATGCCTGTAAGGTCATGCTCTGCAGGACCGATGTACAGATAGTGTCCCTGACTGTTGTAGCCGATGGGAGTGTTGATGCCGTCGAGGTACATTTTGTTTTTGTATCTGAGCGGTTGAATAAAGCAGTGGTAAATTTCGCTGTTCCAGCCGTCCTCGTCGTGCATCTGAGCTTCTCTGCCGTAAAGGAAAAAAAGTTTGTCTAAATTCATGCTTTTTCCTCCTTAAACATTGAGGAAGATAAAGCTTGTGTCACGCATCAGGGGAGTCAGCTCAAGAAGTGCATCTTTTTTGATTTTCTCTGCGTTTTCAGTCAGTGATGAGGTGCTTTTGCTTACCGTGATGTCGCCTGCCTTGAAGCTTGTGAAATCCTCGCTTGCACAGGCGAGCCTTACTGTGTAATCGTAATAAGTAAGCGCGGCAGCGGCTTCAGTGATTCTGATGTCATCCTCGTCAATTCCGTCTCTGAGCTGTGTTCTGATTCTGTGAAGATTTACTACGCACAGAGGCAGAATGTTTTCTGCCTCGTCATCGTCAATTTCAATCAGTTGCCTGAATCTTGAAAGAACATTCCACGGCGTAGTCATACTTAAACCTCAAGAGCCTTTGAAGCGTCAGTGAAGATTTTTGAGAAGCCTGCAATTGATGTGATTGCGGCACGCTCAAGCTGTCTGTCGATAAGCTTGTCGTATTCTGTAAGAACCTCGCCTGCAGTGACCATTTCGAGAGCACAGTTCTTATCAAGACCGATAAGAGTACCCTCAGAAACGGCGTTTGATTTGATAAGATTTGCACCGATGGGTGTAATCATTTTGCCTGTTGCATGGAAATTAAGTGAAGCGGTTGCGTCTCTGAATTCGGGAAGCTTGAGCATTTTTGCAGTAACGTCTGCACCTGCGATAACTGTATTCATCTCGTAGGGAGAGAATTTGTTCCAGAAATCAACAAGGTCAGAGTATGTAAGAGTGCCCGCAGTTTCTGTGGCGGAAACCTCAGCAGGATTTTCGTTGCCGTCGCCTTCGAGAAGAACAGAAATTGCATCCTTGAGCTGAGCTCTTGCGATGTATGCACCGATCTGTTTAAGAGTTACGGTGAAAACATCAAGGTGCTGGAAACGGATAGCCTCGTAAGAAGCAACTAACATTCTGCCTCTCTTTTTAAGGGTAACAAGGTTGTCCTGAGTTCTGATAGTAGTTTCGGGGATGTACGCACCTTCGCCTACACGTACAAGCTCTTTGTCCTCGTCAGAGAGCGTTGAAGTAATTGCTCTGTAATCAAGAGAATCAATGCTTGTGGTTGAAGCGATAATCGAGGGAAGAACGTCAGCCTCCTGCATACCCTGTCTTACGGCGCGTGAAACATATTCGGGGAAAAGTGCAGAGGAGTCAGATGTGCGGAAAAATTTTTCGATAGTGTCGCTCTTAGGGCCGCTTACCTTAATGTCAAATCTTTTGAGCTGACGCTGGAAAGCATCAAGACCTTCAAGGTTGGTGCCTCTGTAATTCTCAGAGGGGTCAAGCTTTTCAAGCTCTGCCGAAAAAGAAGATGATGTGTTGTAAAGACCTTTTTCAAGTCTGATGTTGTCAAATGTTGCCATGTGTTTGCTCTCCTTTCTTAATTAAAACAAAAATTCAACAGTAGTGTCAGTGCTGTTAACTGCAAGAATCGTACAGGGTGTGCCTGCAGCATTTTCCTGAACGGTGCCGTCTGCCGCACAAACAAGAGCATTTTTGCCGAGCTGAGGAGCTGTGTCGGAATAGTTCATTTTCACATATCCTGACATCTGTACTGTTGCGTTTTCACTGTCACTGTCAAGGCAGATGCCTGTAAAAGCCTCGCTCTCACCGCACTTTGAAACTGTAGAGTTTTCTGTGATTTTTACGGGATAACCCTTTGCGATTTCTTCCTCACACATGAATGTGAGGGCTTTTTCGTTAAAACCTTTGAATGATACGTTCATAATTTTTTCCTTTCTTAAATTCTGAAGTTGTCGTTAGAAAATTCTTTTTCTTCTGATTTGAGCTGCGGCTTAAGACGGCAGCCTTCTGCCTTTATAAAATCCTGACGCAAGCTTTCAAGAGCATCAGTGTCAAGGCTCTTGCAGATGTTGTCGATGCTTTTTATGCTCATCTCGGGAGCGGCGACGGCGGAAAGCTTTACAATTTCCTGTCTGAGAAAATCGTTGTATTTTTCAGCAATCTTTTTGTATTTTTCAATTTCCCGATCGACCTCATCACTTGTGAAGCTTTTGACTGTTCCCGCTTTCTTCTGGGCAGGAACTGCTACAAAAGACCACTCATAAGCATCGGTAGGATTTCTCAGAATGTGGTAGCAATCCTTGCCCTTGATGTGAGCGCAGTGTTCTTTTTTTACATCTTTTCCGCAAGCAGAGCAGATGATTTCGCTGACAGAGCAGTTGATGCTCACTTCTTTTTTGATTCCTGCACAGATTTCATCAATGAGAGACTGATTTTTCTCATTCCTGAGCATGTACGCTCTTGCCTTAAGTCGGCAGTAATTTTCGCCGGTGGAAGCTTTTTCATCAGTGCTTTCTTCCGCTTCGGCAGAATAAATTCTTGCAACCTGATTTTCAGCCTTCATATCGTGGTTGAGTATGCCTGTTTTGCCTACAAAAAGCTCCGCGAGAGAAGCGAGAGAAGCTTTGTCGAAGCACTCATAATCTCTGTCAATTTCGTTATCGCAGAGAATTACGGAGAAAGCGAAAATATCCTCTTCCTTCAGTTCTGTGAGAGAATATGTGTTGATTTTTGCAAGCTCCTCTTCGCTTACGGTATAAAGTTCAATTGCGTTGTCAAAGTTTTTCTGCATGTCCTTTTACCTCCTTTTCAAGTTTTTCAGCCTGTGCATTGTAAAGCCTTGCCCTTGCTTCTTCTACAGCATCCTGAAGGCAGATATCCTCCCAGCGGACATCTGCTTCGGCAGCAAAACCGTTCATTCTGAGGAAGGCGTTGCCGATTCTGAGAAGCACAGGCTCAAGAATATGTCTGTAATGCTCAAGCTCACTGGTCAGAATATCAGCCTGCTGAGCAGACATTCTCTCTGTAGATGACCATGTAAGACCCAGCATAAAGGGCGGAAGTCCTGTCTTTGCAACGATTTGTTCAAGCATATGCCTTACGGGGATTTCGCTGTCGAGAATCTGGTTATCAGCACCGATAGCACGGATCTGTACATCGCCTACAGCTACAAAATCGTGAACTGAGTTTGCAGAGCTCATTGCCTTGCTCCATTCAGAGGCGATCTGCAATGCTCTGTCTTTGGCATAAGCCTTGTCCATGGCATCATTTGAAGGCTTGTAGGTGACGGCATAACGCACATTTCCCACACGTTCAAAGTTAGTGCCTACTGTTTCAAAAATTTTAAGCAGAATTGAGCTTACAAAGGGAAGGCTTTTCAGCATGGAATTGCCTTCAATGTGTCCGGGGTCAGGATTCAGTGCAGACATCATAATCAGATCGGGACGCGGCGGAGTCTGTTCTCCTGCTCCCGCAAGGCAGATGTCAACGTCAAAGCCGTTTTCGTTTCTTTTAAGAGAGATGTCCTTAAGGCTTGTGTTGTAAAGAGCACCGAAGGAACCTGAAACCGTGGGGATAATTTCCCCTACAGCGGTGCCGTAAGTCAGAAGCTGGTCGAAGTATGTTGAAACGAACGCTTCAATGCCTTTTGAGTTGCCGCCTACGGGTACGCTTCTGAAAAAGCTCTGCATTTCTCTTTCTGCATTTTTGTCACTGCAGATGAATTCAAAATCGCACACAAGCCTTACCAGTTTTTCGATTGCCGCGTCAATAATCGGCACTGAATTTCTCAGCTCTCCGTAAAGGCTGAAGCCAACGGAAGAGGCAGGGGAGAAGCTGCCGAAGGAATTGAGAAAGCCTCTTGACTGACTTGTCTGTACAGATGCCACGGGCAGAGATGTTTGTTTTTTAGCAAAGAAATCTTTAATGCCCAAGTTTTACCTCCTTTCAGTTGAGAAGACAAAAAATTCGTTTTCTTTGTTTTCGAGAACGGTCGATACAAAATATCGGATATCATCCATTGCGTGGTCATTTTCCTTTCTCACGGCATCTTTTGATGCGGATGAATCCCATCGGTAAAGTGAAAACTCACGTATTGAATCACGGCAGGCAGGGGAAAACATGATTCTTTTTTGCTTCAGAGCATCGGATACAAGTCTTATTCCGTCAATGACCTGATTTTTTGCGGGAATGGGATGAAAGACACCGTGACGGCTTATGCACTGAATAAAGCTTGCGGCAGACGGGTCGACGATAACACCCTCAATTTCTCTGCCTGAGGCTAATTTTTCCAGAGAAGAGTAGTGTTCCTCGTCAGTTTTCTGTATACCCTCGCGCCGCGAGTCGTGGTAATATTCTTCGATTCTGTACCATACGCCGTCTTTTCTTCCCCAAAGGCCGAATGAGGAAGGGTTTACAGTGCCGTAATCACAGGAGATACAGTATTTTTCAAGCGGCTCAGGGGGAGGAGAGCACACATGAATTTTTTCATTGAACTGAGGGTAAACAATGCCCTCGGCAGCCACCCATTTTCCTTCAACAAACCTTTCGTAAAAAGTACCTGAATAAAGGGATTCATACCGCTCGATTACCTTTTTCGAAAGTGAAGGATTATCCTGCATTTTAAAATGAAGATGCAGGCAGTTTTTGTCGTGACATTTTTCAATCCATTCCTTTTTGAACCAGTGCTGAGGGTTTTCGGGGTTGCAGTTAAACCAGAATTTTGCACCTTCAAGTGAGCAACGTGCAATAGCCTGTTCAACGAAGGAGCGCGGCATAAGTGCAACCTCATCAAAGAGAACACCGCCTAAGGTCATGCCCTGAATAAGTGAAGCCGAGGCTTCATCCTTGCCGCCGAAGAGGAAAAATCTGTTTGTCCTTTTGCCGTAGGTTATAGTGATTTCGTTTTTAGACAGCTTTTCACTGCAGGTAAAGCCCAGTTGTCTGAGAATGGGGAGAATCGGTGTTACAATATTTCGTCTGACAGACTGAACTGTTTTGCCTGAAACGGCAAAGCTTGTCTCATTGAACGCGAAGAAAGACCAGGCAACAAAGGATATCGACATGCAAAGCGTTTTACCGCTTCGGACGGCTCCGTCGCAGATAAGTCCGTCGAAGGAGCTGAGAGAAGAATCGGGATGCCACCAGGAAAGCACGGTAAGCTGTTTTTCGGAGAAAGGAGAAAATTTTAGCTTACTCATGCTGCCGTCCGTCCAGTGCCTTTGCAGATTTTCTTATTGCCTCGTAGAAGGGCATTGATGAATCCTCGTCACTCTGCTCGCATAAGGCGGAAAGCTTTTCCATAGCCTTGAGCCTGTCGAAAAACTTAATTTCAATTCCGCCGCCCTTAGGCTTCTTGATCTCCGAAATGTTAAAAAGGTCCATGGTTTCCGTGTCGAAATCTTCACTGCCGTCTGAAAGAATAATTTTCATCGGGTCGGCAATTGAGCCGAAGGCAAGTCTTTTCAGACCGCAGATAATTTCTTCTCTGCCTGTTTTTTGTGAAATCAGTGTTCTGATTTCCTCTTGTATTTCCTTTTTTGCCATCAGCTTCATTCCCGCTCTTTCGGGCTTTGAATATCCGCTTCTTGATGCCGCTTCACGGGAGTTTGCGTAGAGTGCAAAGCAGTGGCAGAAAAGCAATTCTTTTTTAGTGAGTTTTTTACCTTTCATTGTTGATCCTTTCTGAAAATTTTGTTTGAATTTTTTGTCCTCCCATAAGTAGAGGGAAAAGAGATGTTTTTCTACCGAAATCGGTTGAAAAATCAAAAAATGTTCAAAAAGTTCACAGTTTGTTTACAAAATCAGCAGTAAACAGGCGTAAAATATTTATATACCCAATAATAAGAAGGAGGAAAAAATAAATGGAACCTGATGGGTGTTGTTTAACAAAAAACGGAACAAAAGGAAATTAGTTGTATCTTTCATTAAGTATCATTTTTTTGATATTTAATAAAGGATATGACTGTGCTCCTTTTGTCGAAAGGAGCTTTTTTAATGGAAGAAAAAGATTTTCTGGAACTGAATGAACTGCTTGAGGAAAATAAATTCACCGTGCTTCATTCGCTTCTGAAAGAGATGAATCCCGTTGACATCGCAGACTTTCTCGGTGCGATTGATGAAAAATACCTTGTTGTAACTTTCCGCATATTGCCGAAGGATATTTCTGCTGACGTATTTTCCTACATGGATTCAGATTCTCAGGAAAACATTGTCCGTTCAATTACTGACAGTGAGCTTCACAGACTTGTTGAGGACATGTACATTGACGATACAGTTGATTTTCTTGAGGACGTGCCTGCAAATGTGGTGACGAGAGTCCTCAAAGCCACCGATGCCAAAACCCGTGAAACTATTAACCGTTTCCTTAATTATGCTGAGGATACGGCAGGCAGTATTATGACAACGGAAATGGTTCAGCTTCACACTCACCTCAATGCGGCAGAGGCAATTGAGCAGATAAGAAAAACAGGCATAGACAAAGAAACTATCTACACCTGCTACTGTATTGATGACAAGCGTCATCTTGTGGGAATTCTTGATTTGAAGGATCTGCTTCTCTGTGAGCCCGCAACGCGGCTGACAGAGATAATGGATGACGATAAGCAGATAATTTCTGTTACAACTCACGATGACCAGGAAACAGTTGCTGATTTAGCGAGAAAGTATGACTTGCTCAGCGTGCCTGTAACTGACAGCGAAAACCGCCTTGTGGGAATTATCACGATTGACGATATCGTTGATATTATTGAAGAAGAGAACACCGAGGACTTTGAAAAGATGGCACTTCTCAGTCCCTCAGACGACACTTATCTGAAAACAGGTGTTTTCAAAATGTCAAAAAACAGAATCATATGGCTTGTTGTCCTTATGATTTCCGCAACTCTTACAGCACAGATTATCAGTGAAAAGGAAGCGCTTCTTGCAGATTTTGCTTTCCTCATTTCCGCAATGCCGATGCTCATGGGAACAGGCGGTAATGCAGGCAGTCAGGTGTCAACTCTTATCATCCGCGGTCTTGCACTTGGCGAACTGAAAATACGTGATTATTTCAAAATCGTTTTCAAGGAAATACGCGTTGCCGTTTGCTGTGCAACAGTTCTTGCAATTCTCAATTATATCAGATTGATGATTGTGGGCGGCGGAGATTATCTTCAGTATTTTGTGGTATCTGCCGCAATGTTCCTGACGGTTATAATCGCGAATGTAATAGGCTGTACGCTTCCGATTCTTGCACGGCTTGTAAAGCTTGACCCTGCTCTTATGGCAGGACCGCTTCTGTCAACGATTGTTGATGCCGCAACACTTTCAATTTACTTTGCAATCGCACAGTTTGTCCTGATGAGATAAAATGAATGCAGAATGCAGAACGCAGAATTTCGGGCCTGCGGCGATAAAAATAAACCCTCGGAAATTCCGAGGGCTTCTTTTTGCTATGTTCTAAAAAATTATTCAGCGATGATTTCGCCTTCAAGTCCGGGAGTTGCGAAAGCAGCGTTTGACTCGTCTGTGTCAATGTGCATTGCAAGAGCGTAAGAGGGGCTTACTCTGCAGATAACGTCGCCGAATGTAAGTGTTCTGCCGTTTGATTCGATTTTAACTGAAACTACCTGTTTGTCTTCAAGACCGTAAGCTTCAGCATCGTCGGGAGTGCAGTGAATGTGACGTTTTGCAACGATAACGCCTTCGTCAAGCACAACCTCACCCTTGGGGCCTACAAGCTTGCAAGCGCCTGACTGAGCTGTGTCACCTGATTCACGGCAGGGAGCAGCAATACCGATTGAACGTGCATCAGAAGCGGAAAGCTCAACCTGTGTAGCAGGACGAGTGGGACCGAGGATAGAAACTGCAGGGAATGAACCTTTAGGTCCGATAACCTGAACTCTCTCTTCACAAGCGAACTGACCGGGCTGTGAAAGGTCCTTCTTCTTTGTAAGCTCATAGCCTTCACCGAAAAGTAAAGCCAGGTCTTCAGCGCTTACATGCACGTGACGGGCTGATGTTTCAACTAAAACTAACTTTTTCATCTGTTAAATTCCTCCAAAAAAATATTACTCTATTATTTTACTACCATTTGAAAATTTTTTCAATATTATTGATGAAATTTGTAACAATGTATGTTATAATTATAAAAAACCGAAAGGATTTTAAGATATGTATACAAATTGGGAAGAGCTGAAAAGCTCGTGCATGAGTTGTAACAAATGTGAGCTTGGAAAAACAAGGACAAATCTTGTTTTCGGCAAGGGCAGTGAAAATGCCGAGGTTATGTTTGTGGGCGAGGGACCGGGCGAAAACGAGGATTTACAGGGTGAACCCTTTGTAGGAAGAAGCGGAAAGCTTCTTGATTCAATGCTTGCGTGTATCGACCTTGACAGAAACAAAAACATCTATATTGCAAATATGGTCAAATGCAGACCGCCAAAAAACCGCGATCCGCTTCCGCAGGAGCAGGATGTCTGTATTGAGTGGCTTCGCGAGCAGGTAAGAATGATGAGACCGAAGATTATCGTTTGTCTCGGCAGAATTTCAGCTCAGAGACTGATTTCACCCGATTTCAAAGTAACTCAGCAGCACGGTCAGTTTATCGACAAAAAGGGTACACTTTTTATGGGTACCTTCCACCCTGCGGCACTTCTGAGAAACCCCAACAATAAACCTGCAGCGTTTGATGATTTTATTGCTCTTCGCGACAAAATAAACGAGGTGTGCGAGCACACATATTAAAAAGAGGAGATAATTTTTATGACAACCTTCGGAACTGTTTATGTAATTTTCAAAAAAATAATCTGCTGTATTTCTGCAATTATGCTTCTTGTTGTAGGTGCAGATGAAAAGGATCTGCCCTCTCCGGAAGGTGCAGAAATCATCGGCAAAAATACTTATGTTCTGTATGATTACCATATGAGCTCACAGGGCGTTACAAATGACGGTGAATACTTTTATTTCAGCGGTACGAAAAATCTCGGCAAGGCTGATATCGAAACAGGAGAAATTTTCCTTATCAACACTTCACCCATTCCCGAGGTGCTTAAAGAAAAAGGCTGTAACCACATCGGCGGACTGAGTTATTATAACGGTTATGTTTATGCCGCAATCGAGGACGGCCCCGATTATCTAAATTCGTTCATCGCACTTTATGATGCGGAAACTCTGAAATTTACAGGCATTTATTATGAGCTTCCTCATGAGCTTCATCTTGAAGGTGTTCCGTGGTGTGCGGCAGATGCGGACAGAGGTTATCTCTACACTGCTGAGTGGTCAAATGCAACGGTTCTCAACGTGTTCAGCCTTGAAGACATGAGCCTTGTGAAAACAGTAACTCTTTCAGAGCCTATCGACAGAATTCAGGGCGCTGAAATGTTCGGCGGAAAGCTCTATATGTCATGCGATGAAGAAAATGATATGAAAAGAGTATTTACTCTTGATGTTGAAACAGGAAAGGTTGAGCCTCTTTTTGCAAGAAATATCGGAACAGCATTTGAGGCAGAGGGTATGACTGTTCTCGCTGATGAAAACGGCGAACCGGTTTTCTGCGTTCTTGACAGAGGAGAGCGCAGACAAAGCTCTAATCTGACCTTCTACAAACTTGCAGACTAAGGTGTCGGTATGTTAGGTGTTACAGTTATTGCTTTAGGCAAACTTAAAGAAAAGTATCTCAGAGATGCCTGCGATGAATATACAAAAAGACTGGGTACTCTCTGTAAACTGAAAATATTTGAGCTTGACCCTGTGAAGCTGGGCGATAATCCGTCGCAAACGGAAATTGATAAGGCTCTTGAAAAGGAGGGAAAGGAGATTCTCTCTAAAATTCCGCAGAATTCAAAGGTCGTGGCAATGTGCATCGAGGGGAAACAGATGCCGTCAGAAAAGCTGAGTAAATTTTTTGAAACAACAGCCGTTTCGGGACAGGGAGAAATCGTATTTATTATCGGAAGCTCCTTCGGACTTGATGAAAGCGTGAAGAAAAGAGCTGATGTGCGGCTTTCAATGTCGGAAATGACCTTCCCTCATCAGCTTGCACGCGTCATGCTGCTGGAACAGATTTACAGAGCTTTTATGATTTCAAATTCATCAAAATATCATAAGTAAATAAAAAGCACAAGAGCAATGCTTCCTTATGAGGCACCGCTCTTGTGTTTTGTTATATTCAGCTGTCCGGCTGTCTGACGTAGGATTCGGGAATTTTGCCTACGATAATCGTTTCGCCTATAACTACCGTGTTTTCCACCGTTGCGCCGAAATGCTTGCCTGACATGACGATGCTTACGTCGACTTCAAATCTTATCTGAATCTGATGTCTTGTCTGGTTGATGCCCGTGCTTTCAAACAGGTTTTCAATAGAGCTTCTGGCGTTTCCCGAAAGGCTTATGTAAAATGTAATTTTCGGTCCCCGTCCTGTCAGTAAATCACTTCCTGTCAGCGTTCCCACGGGAATTTTTATGGGATAGCGTGAAGCTTCGTCAATTCTTTTTACAATGCCGTCCAGTATAAGACCTTCAACGGTGTTTGTCAGATTTATGTTTGTGTTGACGGAAATAATGTTTCCCTCGTCATCGTATCTGTAATCTACAAGCTCTTTGTATATTTCGTCCTTGCCGTCAATAACGTCGCTGACAGAATTGTTTATTGCCTGTATTGCTATGCTTTTGGCTTTGTCCTCAGCCATTGCGTAAATGATCGACGGAGATTTTAATTCTACAAAGAAAGCTGCAACCCCCGAAATCAGAAGAATAAAGAAAATGGGGAAGAGGATTTTTGTTCTTCCTTTGCGCCGAGGGCGCTTTATGTGCCGGTATCTTTTTCTGCGCATTTTCATTCCATCACCCATTTTCATTATATGTATTTTCTGCTTTTGGTTGAATTTTGCATTTATATGTGATAGAATTTAAGTAGCGTGTACACTAATATATTATACACATGAAAGGAACCCCGACAATGAAGGTTAAAGAATTGACTGAAATATTGGAAGGCACTGTAGTATACGGCGAGGATTTTCTCGACAGAGATGTTTATACAGCCTGCGGAAGCGATATGATGAGCGATGTTCTCGCTTTCGTTAAGGAACAGGCAGTTATGCTTACAGGTCTTGTGAATCCTCAGGTAGTGAGAACTGCCGAAATGATGGATATGAAATGTATCGTTTTTGTAAGAGGCAAAAAACCTGACCAGGGCATGATCGAGCTTGCTGAGGAAAGGGAAATTGTTCTTATCAGGACAGAATTTGAAATGTTCACTGCCTGCGGTAAGCTTTACGAAGCAGGACTTCGCGGAGGCAGCGGAAAATAATGGGAGAATTGAATTTTAAGTACGATGTTCAGAAAGATGATTTTACCTGTGCGGGTGAGGCCTCAGGCAAAATCAAACGTACGCTCAAGGACTTAGGCTTCGATTCAAATTTAATAAGAAATATTGCAATCGCCGTTTATGAAGGCGAGATTAATATGGTAATACATGCTGACGGCGGAGTTATCACCTGTGATATCGCACCTGAAAGCATTACTGTAATTCTTGATGATAAGGGTCCCGGTATTCCCGATGTTGACCTTGCAATGCAGGCGGGTTTCTCAACTGCACCCGATAACGTCAGAGCACTTGGCTTCGGAGCCGGTATGGGACTTCCCAATATCAAGAAGTATGCCGATGATATGCAGATTGAAACTCAGGTGGGAGTCGGCACTAAGATTACGCTTAAATTTTTGGTGAAATAATGTGGGGCGGATATTATCCGCCCGTTATGAAATAAAAACCATAAGGGGTGAAGCTCTATGGATAAATATGCTCATTCCGTACGCCTTGACACAGACAAGTGTCTTGGCTGTATGAATTGTATAAAAAGATGCCCTACCGAAGCCATACGCGTGCGAAAAGGTAAGGCGAAAATGATTCATGAAAGATGTATTGACTGCGGTGAATGTATCAGAGTCTGCCCTCATCACGCAAAGTATGCAGAGCGTGAATCTCTTACAAGTATAGTAAATTATAAGTACAGAATTGCTGTTCCTGCACCTGCCCTTTACGGTCAGTTTGCAAACCTTGACGATATCAACATTATCCTCAATGTTCTGAAAAGGATGGGGTTTGACGAGGTTGCCGAGGTTTCAAAGGGTGCGGAATTGGTGTCACATGCAACGAGAAAACTGATGGCATCAGGTGCTTTCAGAAAGCCTGTCATTTCATCGGCTTGCCCCGTTGTATGCAGACTTATCAGGATTTCATTTCCTGAGCTGATACCAAATGTTGTCAACCTTAACGCTCCTTTTGAGGAGGCGGCAAGGCTTGCCCGTGAAAAGGCAATGAAGGAGCATGACCTGAAATCTGAGGATATCGGTGTGTTCTTTATTACTCCCTGTCCTGCAAAAATCACAGCAATCAAACAACCGCTTTTCAGTGAAAAATCAAATCTTGACGGGGCAGTGGCTATCAGCGACATTTACCCTGTTATGATGCAGCAGATGAAAAAGGTAACGGAGATTGAAAACATCCAGCATTCGGGCAGGATCGGTGTAGGCTGGGCAGTAAGCGGCGGCGAGGCATCGGCACTTCTGCTTGATAACAGCCTTCATGTTGACGGCATTGAAAACGTTATGAAAATCCTCGAAGAAATTGAGGATGAAAAGCTCAATAACGTTGATTTTATTGAGCTTAATGCATGTACTGAAGGGTGCGTAGGCGGTTGTCTTACTGCTGAAAACCCTTACATAGCAAAAAACAGATTACAGGCACTTAAAAAGTATCTTCCCGTTGCCTGTAACAGAATAGGCGACGATAATGTGCCGCATGAAATGTTCTGGGGAAAGCCTCTTGAGGAGCTTCCGGTAATGCGTCTTTCAGGCAATATCGTTGATGCAATGCGTATGATGAACGATATAAAGGAAATTCAGAAAATGCTTCCGAATCTTGACTGCGGAACCTGCGGTGCGCCCTCATGCAAAGCGCTTGCAGAGGACGTTGTGAAAGGATATGCCAGTGTAAATGACTGCATGTTCCTGCTTCGTAAACAGTTTGACGATAAGGATATGGAAGACCTCGTCCCAGCACCGTTCCAGAAGGAAGAGTGAGTGCAGAATTTCGGGTCTGCGACGCAATTTTTAAAATAAAACCAACGGCAACCATTCGGCTCCCTTGTGTAAAGGGAGCTGTCACCGAAAGGTGACTGAGGGATTGTTTAAAGAAAAAGAAAGGATTTTCACTATGAAAGTCAAAGATTTAGCGGAAAAATATTCAATGAAAATTCTCAATGCGGCTGACATTGAAAAGCGTGAGGCTCACGGCTGTTACTGCGGTGACCTTTTAAGCTGGGTAATGTCAAGGGCAAATGCAGATGATGTGTGGCTGACCGTTATGGGTAACGTCAACTCGATAGGTGTTGCAGTTCTTGCAGATGTTGCCTGTATTGTTCTGACAGAAAATGCCGCCTTTGATGCAGATGCCATGAAGAGAGCGAGCGAAAACAATGTCATCGTCTTGCAGACAGAAATGAATACTTATGAAACCGCAATCAAAGTTTATGAAGAATTAAAGTAAGAGGTGAGAGGAATGGAACTGAATTACGATTTCCATTTACATTCCTGCCTTTCTCCCTGCGGAGATAACGATATGACGCCCTATAATCTTGTCAACATGGCAAAGATTATGGGGCTTGATGCTATTGCTCTGACAGACCACAACACCTGCCTTAACTGTGAAAGTGCAATGAAAGTGGGCAAAGAAGCGGGAATTCTTGTTATTCCCGGAATGGAGCTTTGCACCGATGAGGAGGTTCACGTTGTCTGCCTTTTTCCCAATCTTGAAAACGCTCTTGCATTTTCTGAGTATGTGAGAGAAAGGATTCCACCCGTTGAAAACAGACCGAAGATTTTCGGTGAACAGCTTATTATGGATGAAAGGGATAACATCGTCGGAACGGAAAATCTGCTTCTTACAACTGCGGCGAATATATCTCTTGATAAAGTCCCTGAAATCATGAAAGAATTTTCGGGTGCGGCATTTCCCGCCCATATCGACCGCTCATCTTACAGCGTTATTTCAAACCTTGGTATGATTGACGAATACATGGGCTTCACTGCGGCGGAGCTTACATCAAAAGCAGACAAAAGCGAGTACATAAAAAAGTATCCCGTTCTCGAGAAAATGACAATTTTAACAAGCTCCGATGCCCATTATCTGGAGAATATCGGAAGCGCTTGCGGCAAAATTGATGTAGAGTGTTCGGAAATTGACAAAATTTTGTCAATTTTAGCGAAATCGTAATGAAATTAGGGTTTTCATATTGATTTTTTATATTTAGTATGATACAATACCGGTGTATGTTTTAGCAAATTGTTAATCGATTTTGCTTTGATTTATAATTTTTGCAAAAAGTACAATTTGTGAAAAAGGAGGAACAGTAATGGTCAAAAAAATCAGCAAAAACCCCTTTAACGGCACACCTGAGCAGGAAGCAAAGCTTATGGCTGTTATTGAGGAAAGCAAGCATGACAAAAGTCTTCTTATGCATGTAATGCAGGAAGCACAAGGCATTTATGGATATCTTCCGATTGAGGTTCAGAAGATGATTGCTGACGGAATGAATGTACCGATTGAAAAGGTTTACGGTGTTTCAACATTCTACGCTCAGTTCTCACTTTCACCTAAGGGTGAGTACAACTTCTCAGTTTGCCTTGGTACAGCTTGTTACGTTAAGGGCGCACAGGAGCTCATTGACAAACTTGAAGAGGTTCTCGGAATCGGCGCAAAGGAATGCACACCCGACGGTAAATTCTCACTTGAAGATTGCCGCTGCATCGGTGCTTGCGGTCTTGCTCCCGTTATTACAGTAAACGATGAAGTTTACGGTAAGCTTGAAGCAAAGGATATCCCCGGTATCGTAGCAAAATATCAGGCATAAGATATGCGTGAATTATCACTTAACATTCTTGATATTACCGAAAATTCGGTTTCTGCAGGTGCAAGCCTGATTGAAATTGATATTCTGGAAAATACTTCCGATAAGACTCTTTCGGTAATAATTCGTGATAACGGCAGGGGAATGAGCGGGGAAACGCTGGAAAATGTACGTGACCCGTTCTATACCACAAGAACTACAAGGAAAGTAGGCATGGGAATTCCCTTGTTCAAAATGGCGGCGGAAATGACAGGAGGACATCTTGAGCTTGAATCCGAGCTCGGTGTCGGTACGACTGTTTCGGCTCATTTTAAAACAGACAGCATTGATTTCACACCCTTGGGGGATATTGATGCTACAATTTTAACGCTGATAACAATGCATGAAGATATTGACTTCGTTTATCGCTTCAGAATTGACAGAAATGAATTTGTTCTGAAAACCTCAGAACTCAAAGCTATTCTCGGTGAAGTGAGCTTTAACGATATTGATGTCAGAATGTGGCTTCAGGGCTATATCAGTGAACAAACCCAAATTATTCGCGGAGGTGTAACATAAATGAAAACTCTTGAAGAATTACTTGCTATCAAGGCAAAAGCTCAGGCAAACATCACAACAAGAGAATCAGCAGACGGCAACGCAGAAGTTACAAGAATCGTTGTAGGTATGGCAACTTGCGGTATCGCAGCTGGTGCTCGTCCCGTTCTCAACGGCTTCGTTGAAGAAGTTTCAAAGAGAAATCTTAAAAATGTTACTGTTTCTCAGACAGGCTGTATCGGTATGTGTCAGTATGAGCCTATCGTTGAGGTTTTTGCACCCGGTAAGGAAAAGGTAACATATATCAAAATGACTCCCGATAAAATCGCAAGAGTCGTTGCTGACCACATTGTAAACGGAAATCCTGTTACTGAATATACAGTAGCATCACTTAAAGACTAAGGAGGAAAAAGCATGTATCGTTCACATGTCCTTGTTTGCGGCGGTACCGGTTGTACCTCCTCAAACAGCGGTGCGATTATTGAGGCTCTCGAAAAAGAGATAGCTGCCAAAGGTCTCACCGAAGAAATCAAGGTTATTAAAACCGGTTGTTTCGGACTCTGTGCATTAGGTCCGATTATGATTGTTTATCCCGAAGGCTCATTCTACAGCGAGGTTAAGGTTGACGATATTCCCGAAATCGTTGAAGAACACCTTCTCAAAGGCCGTATCGTTACACGTCTTCTCTATGATGAGACAGTTGTTGACGAGGCTGAGGTTAAATCTCTTAATGAAACTAACTTCTACAAGAAACAGAAGAGAATCGCTCTTCGTAACTGCGGTGTTATCGACCCCGAAAACATCGAAGAATATATCGCTTACGACGGCTATCAGGCTCTTGCAAAGTGCTTGACAGAGATGACTCCCGAAGACGTTATCAAGGTCATTAAGGATTCAGGTCTTCGCGGCAGAGGCGGCGGCGGATTCCCCACAGGTATGAAATGGGAATTCACATCAAAGAACGCAGCAGACCAGAAATATGTTGTATGTAACGCTGACGAAGGTGACCCGGGTGCATTCATGGACCGTTCGGTTCTTGAAGGCGACCCCCACTGTATCATCGAAGCTATGGCAATCTGCGGTTATGCAACGGGCGCATCGGAGGGCTACGTTTATGTCCGTGCAGAGTATCCTATCGCTGTTGAGCGTTTGCAGATAGCTATTGACCAGGCAAGAGAAAACGGCCTTCTCGGTAAAAATATTTTCGGCTCAGGCTTTGACTTCGACCTCTTCATCCGTCTCGGTGCAGGTGCATTCGTTTGCGGTGAAGAAACAGCTCTTATGA
>CAZDQE010000016.1:0-38850 GCA_964507395.1 uncultured Eubacteriales bacterium
AGAGCTGAGGGCAGAGAAACATATATCTTTATTGACGAGATATATCTTCTTTTCCAACATGAATACTCAGCAAATTTCCTTTTTACCTTGTGGAAACGAGTTCGTAAGTACGGTGCTTATTGTACGGGTATCACACAGAATGTTGATGACCTTTTACAGAGCCATACAGCTCGAACAATGCTTGCAAACTCAGAGTTTATTATAATGCTCAATCAGGGCGGTACTGACAGGGAAGACCTTGCTAATCTCTTGCAGATTAGTGAAACACAAATGACTCACATTACAAATGTTGAGGTCGGTCACGGTCTTGTTAAGGTAGGTTCTGCTCTTGTTCCTTTTGAAAGAAAGTTTCCAAAGAATACAGAACTCTACAAGCTGATGACAACTAAAATAGGTGAGTAATTATGGGTAGGGGAATAAAGACTCGTGAAGTAGTTAAAGATATAAAGGTTCACGATACAACAGTTAATGTCGGTGACAGAATGAAAAATAACGGTGTCAAAACCAAAGACACCGTTAATGAAAATATCAATCAGACAGATAATGTATCACCTGAACAGTATGCGAGTGATAAAGTTTCAGAAACTATGAAATCAG
The DNA here is from genome assembly GCA_964507395.1 of uncultured Eubacteriales bacterium. Classification (GTDB taxonomy): domain Bacteria; phylum Bacillota; class Clostridia; order Oscillospirales; family Acutalibacteraceae; genus SIG575. The sequence goes on from CAZDQE010000016.1 coordinate 598, forward strand.
GTGCGGAAACTGCTGCTGCCGGTACAGAAAAGGCAGTTCGCAAAGGTGCAAGTAAAGCCAAAGAAAAGGTCAAAGAAAAAAGAGCAGAGAAAAAGGAAAAGGCAGAAGCAGAAGAAAATAAGCCTTCGGAAGAACCTGCTCCTGATGATGAAAAACCTGAACTTGAAGAAAAGCCAACAGATAATCAACCTGAAACCACAGAAAGAAAAGCTGAACCTAAACAAAAACAGAATGAGAACAAGACTACTCAGGCTAAAAAAGAAAATGGCGATGTAAAGGGTAAGCAAGATAAACCTACCGTTAAAGAAAAAACTCAAGCACCGTCTAGATCAAAACAACAGACGGAAAATCCTGTTGATGAAATAAAGAGACCTCGTCAAAGAAAGCAAACTGCTCCTAAAACCAAAGATAAAGCAACAATTAAAAAGGTCGGTGCAGAAAAACAAACTGTTAAGACAGTTAATAATGAAGCTTATAAAATAAAGCAATCAAAGAGAAGTCTTGATGCAACTGCAAAAGGGATTAAAAAGGCTGATAAGACGGTTAAAACAGCAAAGAATACGGTTAAGACAACTGCATCAACAACAAAGAAAACTGCCGAGGTTGCAAAAAGAACAAAGCAAACTGCACAGGCAACTGCAAGAGTAACTATAAAAACAGTTAAGATTGCAGCAAAGGTAGTTGTTGAAGCGGGAAAAGCTGTTGTTGCAGGTGTAAAAAGTATAGGAGCTATTATTGCCGGAGGCGGTGTGCCTGCTGTTGTTGTAATAATCATTATCTGTTTAATCGGTGCCATTGGTGGTACTTGTTTCGGTATCTTCCTTGCAAATGATGAAACAACAGGTACGAATAAAACAATGTCGCAGGCTATATCTGAACTCACATCTGAGCATTATGCAAATCTTACAGCAATGAAAGCATCTTACACTTACGATTTACTTGAAGTACAAGGTAATACCTCAATAAATTGGAAAGAAGTATTAGCTGTATATGCAGTAAAAACAACCTCAGGCGAAAATCCGCTTGAGGTTGTAACTCTTGATGATACTAAAATTGATTTGCTTCGTGGCATAATGAAAGATATGAACACTATGACAGGTGTTGTTACACCTAAAGTTGTTGCAGAAACAACCGTTACAACAGACGAGAACGGAAATTCTATTAAAACAACAACTTATGTAACTAAGAAGGTTCTTACAGTATCAATAATTCAGTTGAGTGTAGATGAAATTTCTGCTCTTTACAATTTCAATGATGAACAGAAGGCGTTATTGGAAGAATTGATGAGTGAAGAATACAATGACTTATGGGGAGATCTTCTCGGAACAAGCGGTCAAATCATTCAGGGTAATAGTTCCTTTGTCGGTATAGGTATGTTTGCTTGGCCATTTGAGAATGACCAATATATTTCTTCTCGATTCGGAACTCGTGTTGACCCGATTTCAGGAGAAATAAAAACTCACGGTGGTACAGATATTGCAGCTCCGCTTGGCACTCCAATTCTTGCTGCTGCGGACGGTGTTGTAGTAACTGCAACTTGGCATAACTCATACGGTTATTATGTCAAAATTAAGCACGATGACACTTACTCTACTCTTTATGCTCATTGTTCTGCTCTTCATGTGTCTGCGGGACAAACGGTAAAGCAAGGACAAGTAATCGCAGATTCTGGTTCAACAGGTTATTCAACGGGTTCACATCTTCATTTTGAGGTTATTCAAAAAGGTGTAAGAGTAGATGCGTTGAATTTTTATGAATAAAAAAGAGAAGAGTTATCGTTTAATAACAAATGTAACTCTTCCCACGATTTTTTCATAGATGTTGGTATTTACTGTTCAAGGCATTTAGGCATTTTTGGTTCATAAGAAAAACCCGCAGAAGCAACACCTACACCTAATTCTGCAGCTTTTCGAATGGCTTCAGCAATTTTTGAATTGATAAAATTCATTGTTTTTCACTTCCTTCATTAATCCTATTTTTTCAATGATTATCATTGTTGACACTATAATAAGAGACCAAGCAGAATGAACTGCAAACGAAAAAATTTATCAAAACAAACAAAGTTAATTAATGTTGCAAAATATAGAAAATTGTGGTAAAATGTCAACAAAGTTCAGTGCAAGGAGGAGATTCTATGAGTATTTCTAAGATTGAAATTAATAGTTTCAAATCCATTAAGCACTGTGTATTAGACTTTAAAGATATCAATTTATTCATTGGCGAAAACGGCACGGGTAAAAGCAATATTCTAAATGCAATTCGATACTTTTTTAGCTGCTTAACAAAAGAACAAGATGATTCGGGAATTTATAACAACAAAAATCATTTTTATAATGAATTTTCCATATCCGTAACCTTTAACTTTGAACGATTAAAGATGATATCTAAACATAATCGCTATCGCGAAGATAGAGAAGTGAACTTCTCTGATTATTACAAGTGGATAGGTCAAAGAAAAAATGAAGAAACATTAACCCTCAAGAAAATCAAGGGTAAAACAATCAGATGGAATCGCAAATGGCAATACAGACAAAACATTGCGAATTTATTCCCATTGTATTTTATCGACTCACGATCAGTAAATTTAACAGACTGGAGCAAATTGTGGGAAATCATAGGCGATTTGATGAAGACACATGCCGAAACTGAGCAAGAAATTAACAAAACTGTTGAAACAATCAAAGAAGACGAAAAATATAAAATAAGTAATAGATTCAAGAAACTTTCAGAAGCATTTGAAAAGGCAAATGTACGAGTTAAGCCTTTCACTCCAAAACAATATGCAACTACCATATCTACGCTATTATTCAGAGGGAATGTTTTCTCTATTGAAGAAGATTTGTTAGAACTTCTTTCCAACGGTACAAATGCATCAAATTACACAAATCTACTTATAGAGATATTAAAATTAATTTCTGAACACAAGCTCAAAGATCCAATTGTTATGTTGGATGAGCCAGAAATCAGTTTGCATCATAAATTAATTGATGCACTAGCTGATAGAATATTTAACTATACCGGATATATTCAGTTTATCGCGGCTTCGCATTCGCCACGTCTTCTAAAAAATATTATTCGTAAAGACAAATCTGAATCCCAAGTTTTTCACGTCTCGGCACATCAAAATTATACTTATGCAACAGCTATAAATTTGTTTTCAAATGAAAGCGACAATCGTTATCGAACAGTTATTACCGACCAACATGCTTGCGCATATTTTTCAAGATATATACTATCGGTTGAGGGTGCAACCGAAGCAGAACTATTTACCAACGATTATTTGCGCGAACTGTTTCCCGTATTAAAGCAGGTAGACATTATGGAAGGCATAACCGACGATGTTGTTCAAAGAATTATTTCGCCTAAACAACGTCATTTTCGCACGAATATTCTTCTCCTAATGGATATGGATAAGGTTTTGGAATACTCGGCATCTAACAATCAATTTAAAACTATTGGAAAACTGTTTTCATCAGCAAGAAAATTAGATGAAAGCTACTATTATACGCCGCTTAGAAAAGAATATCTATTAAGGCGAAAACGCATATTGGCGATGGCTGATAAATGCAGATTTCACTATCGTTATCCTTTTTTCTCTTCGCGTGATTCAAACTTTTCTGCTTTGATTTCATTAGTCAAACAATACGCTTTACAATACGATACATTTATTGTGGCTACAACTATAGAGGGCTCTTTAATAACATATGAAAATTTGGATGTTTTTTGGAACTTTTATGAACACCATATAGCAAAATTGGATATATTTAAAGATATAGATGAGGAGTATAAGTTGTTGCCTCATCAAGAAAAACTTAACTTTGCTCGACTACTTTTTAACGGAAAAAGTGATTTTGTCTTATCGCTATCGCAAATAAAAAATTTTAATTCAAAAATAGATAAGAATATTGCTTTTTTACTGACACAGCATTCAATTTCAAAAACATCTGGTTGGGTATCAAAATGGTTGTCTTTTTTCTTGCTTAATGAAGCTTCTATACCCTATACAGATAAAACCGCTTTGTAACAGTTCTCTGTCATATTAAAAGATGCCGAGCAAAGAAAAAAACTGCGTTCATCGTTTGAACACAGTTTCCCAGAATTATATGAAATTGTTAATCATATAGAGAATACATTTAAAGGTATATAATTTAGTCTAGGCGATAAGCAGGAATTTCGATTGTACATAAAAGTCAATCGTTCCTCGTGACGCAAATGTAGCGAGATGATCCGAGGATTTTTTATTTCAATATGACTTATCTCCTTGCCGACCCGATAGCCCAGTTATTATGGCCAGCAGATACAAATACGCAAGCGAATATTTAAGAGAGTGCTTGTTGCCTAGACTACTTATATTTTATTGGAGGTGTTACAATTCAATGTTTATAAATGAATATGATTATTTTATAAACGGTGTGCTCAAGACCTCCGAAACGACTTTAAAAAATGTACAAAAGGACATCAAAGCAAACTATATTACTCACAAAATCCCTAAAAAGAATGGTGAACGCATCATTCATGCTATAAAGAAAGACTCTGATTTGTATAACTTACAGAAAAATCTATGTTTGTATTTTTTAGATACAATACCTCTGCCAAAACCAGTCATAGGATTTGTAAAGGATGAGAACTATGTTCGGTTTTTGAGTCAGCATATTGGCAAGCGATATTTTTTGCGATTAGATATCAACAGTTTTTTTGATACAATAAATCGAAAAATGCTACAAAAAACTTTTAAAGAGTTTTTTCTAGGCTCAGATAATGCATCCCTAAGCACATTTATTGATTTGTGCACAATAGATGACAAGTTACCACAAGGTGCAGTTACTTCGCCGGTAATTTCAAACATAGTTTTTCGTCGTATTGATCAGCGCATTTTAAAATATTGTCAGAGTTTTGATGATTTTTATATAAGCAAAAAGTCAAAGAAAGAATCAATAACATACACTCGTTATGCGGATGACTTATTATTTTCAAGTGATGTTATTGATTTTTCAAAAAACGCATTCTTTATGGGAATGATAATTTCCATTTTAAAGGATAATGGGTTTACAGTTAATAAAACAAAGACTCGCTGTAGCGATAATGAAATTTCGTTCTCCGGATTTGTTTTGGGTCGTGATGTTCATCTTTCAAGAAAGAAATTACACGAACTTAATAAGGTAATATATTTTTTCAACAAAGCTGATGAGCACTCTCATAAGAAATATCGTCTTAAAAAAGCAATGTTTACCTCAGGAGACTGGCTCGCCCAAATAAACTCTTTGGAGTTAGAAGGACATTTTGGACAGAAAAAGTCATTTAATACACCAGAACAACTATTGAACTATTTATGCGGTTATAGATCCTTCTTACTGTTAATACTTAGAGAAAATCCAAATGATAGCCCACATATAGTGCAACTCGACAAGAAGATACATAAACTAGAGGAAATAATCGATTTGATTTTATGCCACACATAGTTTAATTTGGTAAAACATCGTATAGTAATAAATATTATGTTTTAATCCACTGCAAAGACATAAACACTGTATATGATTAAGAGAGGTTTTGATATTAATCGTAACCACCTGTCAAATGGGGGCTGCTCTGAGGCTAAAAGCCTCTGTTGCCGGCCAGTGCCTAAAGACGCTGGCTTTCACTTTTGTTCAATATTGCCTATGCCACTTTTGCCGCCCCTTAAAGGGCGTTTGAAAACACAGAGGGACGGCCTTCATACATAAGTTTGCGGTCAATGTACTCATATGTGGTTGTTTCAGTGTTAATGCTTTTTTTACCTCTTATTCCGTCAGCATCATAAGTGCTTGTAACGGTAGTTGAGCCATTAACGAAAGTAACAAGCTGTCTGCCAAACCAGGAAAGTGTTTTACCAAGATATGTAACAGGATTTCCTATTGTATCATAAGAAATTGTTTCACTTGATGAAATTGTACCGTTACCATTAAGGTCAGGTCAGACGGCTTCTTTTGAGAAACAGCCTAACCAATTTAAAGATTACCCTTAACACACGGTGTCGTTTCCCTGTGTTTTACTATACAAAGAACTGCATTGTAACTTAACCGTTATGATGCAGTTTTTTAGTTATTTAAGTTGAAAAACATACTTTTTTGTAGAAAAATTAATCGTTTTTGCATTTATTATTGACAAGCAGTTCATGTAAAAATAAAGTGTTTATTATGATAAAACCATTTGAAAACTGATATTCTAAATTAAATAAAGGAGAGTTCTTATGTGGGAAGAAATAATATTTGCTTTAGGTCATTCTATATTGGATGCGGTTTGGAGGTGAATTTTGAAATAAAAGAAAAAAATCAAGTGCAAAAAAGATTAGAATCAATTGTTAAAAAGGAATTTAAAAACCTTAAGGGAACAACGCTTGATTGTGAAGAATTTTATAATATCATTCATTGTGATAAGTTTACCAAACTTATTAAATATGAAAATGGTTAATCAATTAGTTTTGATAATTTGAGTTTATAAATTACGGACAAAAACTAAAAAATATTATTAAAATAACGTTAGAAAGGGAGATATTATGTCAGGCTACAAGTATGATGTCGGAATATCTTATGCCACTGAAGATGAGAGATATGTTGGGAGAGTGATTAAACTTTTAAAAGATTTGTATCATTTGGATGTGTTTTTTGCTCCTGAAGAACAGCGGAAAATGATAGGTGAAGATTTGCTTGTATATCTTAATCGAGTATATAAAGATGAATGTCATTATATTGTAATTTTTATTTCTGAACAGTATTTGACAAAAGAATATCCTCGTCAGGAAGCAGCAATCATAAAGTTGCGGCAAATGGTTGAAGACTATAGGTTTATTATTCCGGTTATTTTTGGTGATGCAAAATTGGATTGGTTAAGTGATGATGTAGTATATATGTCTGGCGATAAAGCCACAGAAAGCGAAATTGCATATTATATTAGCGAAAAGGTAAAGGGAAGCGAGAATGAACCAAAATGTTCAACCAAATTACACAAAAATACTGATGGGTCATCGGTGAACATTTATGGAGAGAAAGCTAACATTCTTTTTGTTGATTCAATTGCAGACTCAGACATTCAATCAAGAAAATAATTTATGGTTTATAATATGCATAAAACTGAATAGGAGTAGTCAAAATGGTTGAGAAAGAGGAAGTTTTACAAGATAATTTCTCAGAAGAAAATGAGTCGTTGCAAAGCGATGATAACGAAAACAAGCCTGATACGATAGAAGGTAAGATAACTCATATCTGTAAACTATTAGAGGAAATCAATTCTAAAGAAAACAAAGAGAATAATCCGTTATTAAGCGTTAATATTTTTGGAGATAATGCTAATGTTATAAATGCCAAAACAATTACCGATAGTAGTATTCAATGTAGAGATTCAAAGCATTCATCAAAAGATGAATCGGGTAATAAAATTAGTTTTGATAACCAAGATGACTTTGAAGAATTCGTTGAAAGGTATAAGAATACTAAAGTGTTAACGGCATTGATAGCAGTAGCCTCTCTGGAAATAATAGAAGAAGAGAAATTTGAACTGGTTTGTGATCAGTTAAAAGAAAAAATAGATACTATTGTTCAACCAAGAGAAGAAGATTTGCGACTGGACTCACCATTTGAATCCAGATACCGTTTACTAAAGAATGCCTTTTTAAAGGTTGCCCAAGTTAAAAAGAATACGCATTTTGGAATGGTTGAAACCAATTGTATTTGTTTTGTTGATCAATCAATGGGTGAGAAAATTAGGGCATGGATATGGGAAATGTATCCGCAATTTAGGGGCGTAATTATTGATTGGCTCTTAGAACTAATACCTTTCAATGGTATGTTTCTTAAGGCTACTATTCAAGAAGGTATTGCAGAATACTCGAGTATAGATTTTGTCTATTCAGTGAATAATATTTTTCCTAAATTGTCAAATCCGTTAAATGATTTTAATATTTCTGCTTTGTCTGTATCGTTCGAAAAAATATATGAAAAGAGTATTGGTTTAGAAGCAGTTGAAAATCTACTGTATGAATGGATTTGTAGGAAAAATTCTGATCTTTGGATGGTTAGTTTTCGTCTTTTTGCAAAGGGATATGCTGAAAAGTGTGAAGCAAAAATTAGAAATGTTATTCACTACTGTATTTTTGAACATAAACATCCTAAAGACAAATATCTGTTTTATCTTATGGGTTTTGCGCATCGTTCAGATAGAATTGCTTGCGAGATTATTGAAGTTTTATATTCTGAATTTATAAATCAGAAACTTAAGGCACAGAAAGATCAAATTGCGTATAGCTTTTTATGGTTGTTATTGTTTGATGTAATTTCAAAGAGAGAAAGAGAAGACAACTTGGTGTTTATAGAAAAGTCTAATGATTTGATGCTACGTAAAAAAATGCGTCCCATAATTCATCACATATTAAGCTATTATCAATTACGAAAAAGTTTGTTTGAAATATTGGATTCTTTTTTATTAAACCATTGTAAAAACAAATCAGAATGGACTAATGTTGAAAAGTTTTTCCAAGAATTAGCTTTTACGGGCAACAGGGAAGATTTTGAACGAATAATGGTATGGCTAAATAAAAATAAGTCAAACAAGCAGTTGTTTGACTTTTCTAAGTATATGATATGCTATTTAAACAATTTATTGAAATCGAAGAAAAAATAAAGGAGAGTTATCACCTATGAAAATTATAAAGACCTATAATCCCTTAATTAGCGAAACTGATTTTCATTCATCTTTTTTTGTAAAAATCCCTGTTCCTTCAGAAGGTGAGGTCATTGTTCTTTCCGGTGGGGCAGGAATGTTGGCAATCGATAACAGAAACTATTACTCAATTTCAACAAGACAAATCAGGAATGGACAATTTAATAGACAGACAAGAATCGATGTAATGCCACATAATATCGAATTTTCTTTTGAGTCTTTTTCTGCTGATCAGGTACATAAATTTATTTTTACTGTTTCTGCTATATGTACAGTGGATAATCCTATTGCAATTTATAAATCAAAAACCAAAGACATGTGTTCATATGCCTTTTCAGATATTGAAAGTACAATTAGAGATATTGCATCTTCTTTCAATCCAAATGAATTAAGTGATTTAATAGTTACTTTAGATGCTAAAACCGCAGTACTAAATACGAAAGTAGTTGGCACTGATGTTTCAAATATAAAAGTGTTTGTAAATGTTGATGAGCTCTATCGAGGACACTTGAAAAAGAAAACAGAGTTGAGGCAACAGACAGAATTAACAGAGGCTGAAATTCAAGCTGCAAAAATATTATCAGAATCAGATATTTCAGATACAACTGCAATTCTTTCAGAAGTTGCAAAAGGAAATATTACACTTGAACAGGCAATTGTAAAAATGAAGTCTGTAAGAAAAAATGACTTTAATGATCAACTTGAGCAGTTTACTAAACTTAGCAGTTTGTATAGTGATCTTGTGCATGATGGAGTACTTACCGAACAACAGGTTGCTGAAATTATAAAAAAGCAACTTCCCAGTATTGCTAATTCTTCAACTAATAATACAGGAACAGAAGAGTTTTTGCTTTTAGGAGAAAGTTCAAAAAATGAAGATAATCTTTATCAGGTTATTGATGATTAATGGAGAGAAGTGTGGAGTGCTTGAAAGATTTTTATTACGGATTCTGGTCACAAATAAGTGACTGGCCGCAGTTGTTGCGTGCTGCATTGGTTCTTGCTATTGTTGCTGTATTATTATGGATTCTTTTGGTATTAATTCTGCCTAAGCTTCTAAAGTTTATTTTTACACTTGTTCAGTTGATAATAAAAGGGTTATATATATTTATTTCTGACTTTGTATTTCCGCTTTTAATTAAGAAGAATTATATATATTTGGCCAATAAATATTCAAATTTAATGGAAAAATGGTTTAACTTTTTGTATAAATTGAAGACAACCCTAAGAAAAAAACTACATATCGGAAAGTTTATACTGTTATATTTAGTTGCTTTGCTTCTTGTTGCAATGCCATCGTTGTTAAGTTCAACGATTTCACCTGAATACTTGAGTATAATTTCGATTCCATATGATTTCTATGATAGCTTTGAGAAAGAGAGATTGGAGATTTCATCCGCTTATAGTCCCATTATTATTGAGAAAAATGAGAAAGATGAATCTACTGAACTTGATAAAAAAACAATAGTTCAAGATGTAAACTTTAGAGAAGGTCCGGGAAAATCATATGATAGGATTATGATTTTATATAAAGATACCGTAGTTTATTATATTGATAAGAGTGATGACTGGTGTAAGATTAAAACTGAAGATGGAATTGAAGGTTGGGTACATAGCAATTATTTGAACTAATTGAGTGGTTATCATAGTTTCGTAGAATTAAAAGTAGACCAATAGAACCTCGAAACCACGTTTTGTTATGTTTTCGTGATTATTAGTTATAAACTGTCGGGTTTATATCTTAATTTCCATTTTGGGATAATATATCCATAAATTTATAACGGTGTAAGTACCTGCAATACCTACACCGTTTGTTTTGATGTTGTTTATTATATTATCGTTCGCCGAATTTCAAGAAAGCTTTTTTGAATGCACCGATTTTACGCGAAGAAGTGTAAACAGAATGCTCTTTGCTACCGTATTTTACTTTTACAAACTCCCTTGTAATTTCATCAACATAATTCAGGTTGACGATAAAGCTGTGGTGAGGTTGGGCAAAGGTTTTCATATCAAGAATATCCTTCCAATGCTCTAAACGGTGGTTAGTTTCGACTCTTCCGTGTGTGAGATAAAGAACAGATTTTCTGTTTTCTATGGCTATATAGAGAATTTCGTGTGGATAAACCTTGCAGATGTCTTTATTGCAAGTTTGTACAACTATCGCAGAATTACAACAATATTTTTCGCAGGTGTTATCTTCACCACATAAACTGATGCAAAATTTCTCACAACCGCAACATTCAAGCAGGTTGTATGCAATATTGTTCTGTTCCATAAATTCAATCAGTTTTGTTTTCGTTTCTTCTTTAATAACCTCGTGACATACTACCGAATCCATAATTTACCGCCCTTATTTACGCAAAACTTCTGTATATAAATGCAAGAAATGGCAAAGTGTTACGAAAATTTTTAAACTTTCTCTGTTTTAGACAAATATCTACTTGTTTAACTGTGCATAATTACAACATAAATGCGAAAAATCAACATTATTTTTATGTTTTAGAAATTACACCGTGAAAGCGCCTTTGACATTATTTACTATAACTGTTATAATCAACTATATGCAAAATGTTGATGAAAAGGATTGATATGGGTTGATAAGTGCCGAAAAAGCAAAAGAGATTGCTGATTTATACTATGATGACGTATATCGTCTTTGCTTATCAAGGCTCAGGAAGGATGCAGATGCCGCTGACGTTACTCAAGAGGTGTTTCTGTTCTTTCAGGAGAATTACAGTGACCTTGAAGATAATTTTATCAAGTCGTGGCTTTATGCCGTTGCGAACAATAAAATAAAGGAGCAGTTCAGATATATCGCCAAAAGGGAAAAGGAGCTTATCTTCGGAACGGTGTCTGAAACTCAGACAAGCACAGATATTCTCTATGAAATGGAAGAGGATAATAAAATAACCGACGAAGAGCTTGAAGAGAAGAAACAGACAATTCTTTCTTCACTCAACGAAAAAGAGCTTGAGCTGTTTGAAATGGTTTACACAAAGCATATGGAGTATGTAGAGCTTGCAAAGGCTCTTGATATTTCTGAGCACGCGGTAAGGTCACGTGTTTACAGACTCAGGGCAAAAATCAAGGAAAGAGCATCATTTATGTTTATGGCTCTCTTACTTCTTATTATGAAATTATAAATTTTTTGGAAATTTTTAAAATTTTGCGTGACAAAACGCGATTCCCTTCATATATCTGTGAAGGGAGGGTACGTATTTATCTGAAATAAAACAGGAGGTGAACAAATCCGTGGGAAACGAACGCAATATGTCTGTAGCAAAACAGACCTTAAAGGACAAGCTTATGGTAATAATTTTGCTTGAAACCTCTAAGGAGTATAAAGAAATGGACAGTGACCTGGTAACAGAGTGCGTCGATTTTCTTATGGAGCTCGAGGGAAAAGAAAGGTTAAGTAGAAAAGAGATTGAACAAAGAGTAAAGGAAATACCGTTCAAGGGCAAGGTAACTACATTGAACTCTTATGCTAAGAGGAAAATAAGAGCAAAACGACTTGCAATTATCGCAGCCGTACTTGCGGTGCTTATCACACTCTTTGGTATTATATCTGTTGCATCGGGCAATACTTTCAGCGAAATGTTCAGGAAAATGGGAGAGTCCATTTATGAACTGCTTGACGGTAAAACGATGGAATATGATAATATAACATTTATTAAACCAAATGAAACCAAGGAATATAGCTCAATAGAAGAACTTGTAAAAGACGAGGGAATTGAGATATTGTATCCGACTTGGTTACCCGAAAATGAAAAGATTGTCGATATGCTATATTTAGAAGTGGATCATTGGGAAACATATATTATGCGGTGTAGAATACCTGAACATAGCATTGAAATTGACATAGGTGCAGATTTATCTCAGAACCTAAAATCAAATTGCATAGAAAGAGAAGTAGGAGATCATTTAGTGTATTACATAAATAATGCTCAGTATAAACAAGCAAGCTTTGTTTACAAGAATAATGTTTACCTTGTAAAATCCGATACAGAAGATAATCTTTTCAGAATTATTGAAAATCTGAAGGAGATTAACTGATATGAAAAAGATAATTGCAATTATTATGGTCGTTGTGTCCCTTTTTTCCGTAATGTCTGTTTCTGCTTATGCAGAGGGTGTAAGTGAAGACACAATTACCGTTACAGTAAATGAAACAGACTTTATTTTTGAGGCAGATACATCAGAAGAATATCGCAACAAGGTTATTTCTTATCACTTTAATCAAGGTGAAGAAGATACTACTACATACGGACTTATGTGCACTCTTTTCGGTCACAAGCTTGAATCCTCAGTCATTGTAACTATAACGCATAAAGTTAGAGCAACTGCTCCAAGATGTTTGCGTGAAACTTATGATACAGAAGCTTGTACAAGATGCGATTATACATATGAAGAGTTAATTAGTTCATCGTATGTTGATTGTTGTGCATAAATATATATTTGCCGATGTTTTTTGAGCATCGGCAAAAACCTTTTGGGTGTGAGAAAATGACAGACAAATTAACCGTAAGCCTTTTCGGTCACAGAACAATTGAAGATGCTCAGCCTGTTGAGCAAAAGCTCTATGAGCTTCTCCGTGTCATAATTCAAAGTAACAGGTAAGTTGAGTTCCTCGTCGGCAGAAACGGTGAATTTGACCTGATGGCTTCCTCAGTCGTCAGAAGACTAAAAAAGGAAATTTACTCTGAAAACGTTTTTCTCACTCTTGTCCTCCCTTACGAAACCGCTGAGCTGAGAAACAACATCGAATCATTTGAAAATTATTATGACTCCATAGAAATCTGTGAAGCCTGCGCAGTACTGAATTTTAAGCAAGCCTTCACTTCAAGAAACAAAGATATGGTTGACAGGTCAGACCTTGTCGTTGTTTATGTAAAAAATAACTCAGGCGGTGCATATCATACCCTGCGATATGCAGAGAAAAACGAAAAACGTATTGTCAACCTTTATCACACCCAAGAATATTTATAAAAGCAGACATTAAAGTAAAAAGCAGATATTAAAAAACAGACATTACAAAAGACAAAAAAGACACAAAACAACCAAAAACAACCCAAAAAATGCAGAAGAAGCTAAAAACTTCTTCTGCATTTTTTAGTCATCTGCACTGACATTTTAATTTTAGAGGTCCCCTATATTTTATCCCTCAATATATAAGGAAAAAACAAAGGCTCCCTTGTGTAAAGGGAGCTGTCACCGCAGGTGACTGAGGGATTGTTAAAACATAAAAACTAACCCTTAAACATTATTTTTGCAGCTTTTTCCGTGACAAACTCCAAAATTCGACATATATATTCAAAGATAATTTTCAAGGGTGATTTTTTGAAAGAGTATAAAAAGTATCTTGATATGGTAAGAAAACACTTGCAAGACGAAACCATAGAAATCAATAACGAAACATTAGACAAACTTGTTAATAACGAATTTCAAAAACCGGCAACTGAAATGGACAAAACTTTAATCGACCTGTGCCTCAATGCGCTAGTCGCATACAGAGTATATACGTCAGAGAGTAAAGATAAAACGTAAATTATACACTTTTTTTGAAAAACTTGAGCTCTTAAATGAGTACGAAACAGATGGATTACGAATACATAGCCTTCTTTAATTTTGTATCTTCATTGTACAGATTAAAGGAGGCTTTTCAAATGTGCAGATTAAAATGTGACACAAATAAGTCAAAAATTAAGCATTTTTGTCGAAAATCGAAGCGTTTTTGTAAATATGTTGGAGTTTAATGCCTGTTTTAAATATAATAATTATGTGTAACTATATGTACAGCATTGTTTTTTTCTTAATAATTTATATATAGAGAGGTTTTACAGGAGACTACGATGAAAATACTTGAACATAGAACAGCAGATTTTTCACCGAACACTAATGTTTCATTTATAAGGGTTGATGCTGAGGATTTGTCAATAACAATAAAAGATATTATAACTACACTGTCAAATTTATCTTGGATTTCAAGATTTGATAAAAAATATATACGTTTAAGTTTCGAAGAAAGAGCTAATGATACGGCAAAATATTTAGCACAAAATTTGAAAACAGGAAAAGACGATAGAGTGACAAGTGATACTGGAGAATATGTAGTTTCTGAACTAGCTAGGGAAGCTATCGTGCAAAGTCTTGGATATCTCGATATTCCTTTAGCTGAACTTTTCAAAGAGCAAGTAATCGGTAATCCTGGATTTGACTATTATTCTGCAAATAATGATGATATAGTGATTTTTGGTGAAGCGAAATATTTAACTAAACAAAATGCATATGGAGTAGGTATGAACCAAGTCGCTAGATTTATCCGTACAAAACAAGATGTTTCTGATATAAATGATATAGATAAGTTTTTTAGTGAAAAGGCTTTGAATGCTATTTATGATGGTGATAAGGCATATTCAGTAGCCTTTTCTTCAAAAACAACCTCTTCGGATAGAATTATAAACGGAATAAAAAAACACAAACAATACGCTAATTTATCAAAATATAAGGAATTAATATTTGTGGCGGTGAATGTATGAATAATGTAATACAAAAAATCATTGAACACCAAGAAATAGACAGCATTTTTAATTATGTAATTACGAAGCTATATACAGAGGGCCCTGTTTCCACAACAGTTTTAGAAATACTTTCATATCTGTATATATATGAGAATGAAACTTTTCAAAAATACAATAATCAAGTATTAAAGTATATGGGGGTTCATTATAAAAATGTTCCAGTAAACTCTCTTACTGATGCGATATTCGGCATGTATAAAGAATATATAGAAACTACGCATAATTATTCATACACTCCTGTACAAGCAAATATTGTTCAAGAAATCAATAATAATCAATGCTTTAGTTTTTCAGCTCCTACCAGCACAGGTAAATCTTTTGTTTTTAGAAATATAATTAATTCTTCCACTAAAGATATAGTTATTGTTGTACCGTCAAGAGCACTAATTAATGAGTACTATAATAGAATCACTGATGCTATTCCTGATAAAAGTGTTAATATTCTCACTTTTATTGATAAAATCAATACTCGTTATGCAAGAAGAAGTATTTTTATAGTTACTCCGGAAAGATGTAAAGAATTATTTAAACATAAAAATGATTTTGATATTGAGTATTTCCTGTTCGATGAGGCTCAACTCAGCAATGAAGATTCGACTAGAGGTATGTTTTTTGATAGTATTGTAAGAAGAATACAGAAAACATACCCACAAGCCAAATTTGTATTTGCTCATCCTTTTGTAGCTAATCCGGAGGCTCAAATAATAAAAAATCATTTCCAAACTGATGCATCATCTTCACACCAATATATCCAAAAAAATGTAGGACAAATTTTTTATGCATATGACAACGGCAACTTTTATCACTTTGGGATAGATAAAGATATAATGGGTAAGAAAAAAATTGCTTGTGATTTTGATCCGATTATGAAAGCCATTGAACATGGTGGAAGTGTATTAATATATACTACAAAAGCAAGTATATATCAAAAGACTGTTTTTAGAGACTTCGATAAATATATAAGTATATGTAAGCCAATCAACAACAATGAAGCAGAAACACTAATAAATCAAATTAAGGACTATTTAGGCGCTACAGATAACAAGAATATGGACAAATATTCTAATATGTTGTTTTTGTTAAAAAGAGGTATAGTTGTCCATCATGGTTCTTTACCCTTACAGGCAAGATTAATATTAGAACAATTCACACAAAAAGGTTTTTGCCGCATTTGTTTTGCAACATCTACATTAGAGCAAGGAATTAATATGCCTTTTGAAGTTGTTTTCTTAAATACTTTTCAAGCTAGTAGGCCACTTTCGTTAAAGAACTTAATTGGTAGAGCTGGTCGCTCAACTTTAGAATCTAAGTTTGACTACGGAAGCGTAATTGTAAAAAACAGTAATATGTCTGAGTTTAGAAGAATTATGACATCTGATGATACTCTTAAAGAGGTATCTTTATTAGAAGACGATAATATTGATGATTATAAGGATTTTAAGGACGCTATATTATCGAACACTTTATCAGATGAGTATAATTTAACTGAAGATCAACTCGATAAACTATCAGACCAAGATACTCAAGAAATAGTAAAGCAATTGCTTGATAGTATGTTTCAAGGGGACAAACTAGTTTCATTGAAATCTATCAATGATGATATTGAATTTAAATTAAATCTGTATTTACAATTCGAACGCCTATATTCCTCGTATCTAAAGCGTCCGCTTGCCGATGGTGAAAAAGGTGTTTTAAATACAGCTATTAAAATTTTAATTTGGAAGATTCATTGTAAAACATTTAAAGATATATGTTTTTATCGTTATGCTTATGCGAGTCGTTTAAAAGAAAGAAAAGAATTAAAAGAAAAAATTAAATCTTCAGTGGGTGTAACTAAATTAAGATATCAAGTACAACTGAATAATCTCTATGCAGCGTTTGTTTCGGAATGTAATGAGTTGCCCAATAAGAAGTTAAATTTGTACAGTATGTTCGGTAATAGGGAAATTAAAGCAAATGAAGTTGATTATGATAGAATTGTTTTTGATACATATGATTATTTAGATAAAACCATTGGCTTTCATTTGAGTGATATTTTTTATGCAGCATTCCAAAAATATTATGAATCTACACAAGACACAAGAGCAGAAAAGCTTGCTAAATATGTCAAATATGGTACGGATAGTGACAGGCATATTTGGATGCTTCGTTATGGTCTCACTTTTGAAGATATTGAGTGGGCTGAAAAATACATAGAGGATATCAATCAGGAAGAAATTGTTTTTAATAATGATATTGAAGAGTTAGAACCTGAAAAATATAACACAATAAAGCGCTTTATACCGAATGTTTAATTCTTGATATATAAAGTAATACTTGTCTATCAAACAATAACGCTAATAAGGTAATACTGGAAAACACATAATCAATATATTAAATTTTTATTTTAGGTAATGAATATTGAAAAAAGGGGCAAAAAATCGTCGAAAATGAGCTTATATTGATATAGCTTTTAAAACTATAATTTAATGAAAGATATGTTGTTCATTTTCTTTTGATATAATATACACTTTTTGAAATTACGGGCATCTTGGTATTTTACTGAGATGTCCTTGATTTTACTCATATAAATTGAAATAAGTGTTATATTTTTCTTGCATTTTTGCGTATTTTTTACGCATTTTTGCAAAGTTGATTGTATCTTAATAGTTTTTGGTTTAGAATAACTGCCAATTTTGATGTTTTAAAGGGGTGTTACAATGGTGTATTAAATTCATCAAAAGCACAAGATTTTTATTAAAAATACAAAAGAAGAGGAGTAAAAAATGAGATGAAGAAACCAATCAAAATAATATCAGCAATACTTGCACTGATAATGCTTTTTCAGGTAATTCCGTATAGCGTGGTTGCAATTGCAGCAGAAGAAGTTAAACCTGAACAAGTTGTTGATGAGACAGCAAAGATTAGCGGTGAAGTTGAATCTATGCGTGACGAATATACAAAAGTGTATTTGCGTGAAGACGGAACATATTCAGCTATTAAATCAACTGAACCTTTCCATTACTTGAAGGATGATAAATGGGTAGATATAGACAATACCCTTGTGAAAACAGAAGATAGTGATGGAAATGTTGTTTTGACAAATCAGAGTAATGCTTTTGATGTTACTCTGCCTACAGACATGAACAGCAATGTTCCGATTACAGTCGAAAAAGATGATGTATCAATAGCTTTTTCAATGAATGAGGTTGACAGTGAAAAATCTATTGGTGCTAAAATAAACAAGAATTCTTATAAAAATGATTTGACAGAACTTCAGCAGATGTCAAATGTTGAAAAACTAAATTCAGAGGTTGTTTATTCTGATGTTACTGAAAATGTCGATGTACAGTACAATATTACAAACAATTCTGTTAAAGAAAGTATTATCGTATCTGAAAAACCTGCTGAAAATACAGAATACAGTTTCTCAATGAGTGTTAAGGGTCTTACTGCCAAACAGAAAGCAGACGGTAGCATTGAGTTCAAAAAAGGAAACAAAAATGTAGTTTTTACAATCCCTGCACCATTTATGTTTGATAGTAATAACATGTTCTCAGAAGACATTGATGTAAGAATGACAAAACATGGCAATGAAATTACGCTTACATATGCTCCTTCATATGAATGGTTAAGTGCAGAAGATAGAGAGTATCCTGTGACTATTGACCCTATTATCGTGACTGATTCATTTCAAGATATTTTTGATTCTTATATCAGTGATGGGGATGGCGACACATTTGCACAGCATAGCGACAAAAGTGAAGCAATCATTGGTAAAATCGATTCTGTAAATTATAGTACATTATTTAAATTTAATAACATTGCTGATGTAAGTGAGTCAGTTATTACAAATGCAAAACTTAGTTTTTATGCTAAAACAAGTACATCTGATGATGTTGATGTTTTGGCAAGGATGGTAAAGGATGTATCTTCAACTGATTCTGCTCCGGGAACAGAGAACTTTG
The DNA here is from genome assembly GCA_964507395.1 of uncultured Eubacteriales bacterium. Taxonomy (GTDB): domain Bacteria; phylum Bacillota; class Clostridia; order Oscillospirales; family Acutalibacteraceae; genus SIG575. Next base: position 19,817 of record CAZDQE010000016.1, read on the forward strand.
TAACATACATAGATTCACTTAAAATTTCCGGACAAAGTTATAATTTGTATACAGTTGACATAACATCCGTTATTTCTGCAAATGAAAACAGTAGCGATAGCGAATATGCATTGTATTTAACCTCACAGTCATCTAAAAACGGTGTTTCGGCTACATTGCTTACAAGTGAATCAAATTCAACAGAATATTCAAAACCTGTATTGGAATATGACATTGTTGAAACTACGGGTATAAGTGATCGTTTTGATTATCATACATACGATGTGGGCAGAGCAGGAACGGTATATGTAAATGATTTTACAGGCGGTATGTATGTTTCAAGAAATGATATTGGTATTGACGGAAATATTATGCCTGTTTCAATAACACATTATTTTTCTTCTGCTGCACCTAATCTTACAGGAACACTTAAAGAATTGTATGATGCTCACGGTGGAGTACAGGGTAAATGGTTCAATAACTATCAGCAGTATGTTGGTTTTATAGAGTCATATTATAGAGATGCAGAGGGTAACAGTATTGACCTTTACCACTATATTGATGAAAACGGCAGTACACACTATTTCTCAAAAACGACAGAAGAGCGAGATGGATACGAAGTTTGGAAAGAATTTACAAGCAAAATTGATATGGAATCTTCAAAAGAACTGCTTGTGAAAATTCCTGATAGTGCAAGTTCCATTGATAGAACAAATTACTCAAACGTAAAAATAATTGATGACAGCGAGCAAACTCTTGAATTTGATTCATATGGTCGTTTGGTAAAAATCATATCAGCTCCTGATGAAAATGCCACAATTACACCATATATTCAGATTGTTTATCAAGAAATCAACGCCTCTAAGAGAAATATTCTTTCGATTGATAAAATTATTGACGGTGTAGGAAGATACTATAAGTTTACATATGACAGCGCAGGATTTTTGACTAAAATTAAGGCTTATGCATCTGATGATACTGCAATAACTATCGGTAGTGATGCTTTAGAAATAAATTACAGCAAAAATACTTATGGAGTATTAAATAAAGTTGAATATCCGGATTCCGAATATGTAAATTACACAACATCAGATCCGTCTTCAAAGGCTAATTGTATAACTAAAATTGAAAATGTAGATGGATACAATCTTCGCTTCTCTACTACAAACAGCCGTGTTTACAGTGGCATCAGAACAATTTCAGAATACTATGGAAACACAAGAGAAAGTTATATAGCAATTTCCGCCTCAGGTCCTTATAACAGAACTTTCACAGAACAAGAGACAGGTGAAAAAGAAATCAAGCAGTTTGACCGTTACGGAAGAACAATAAGTGTGGCAAACGAAGATGGCGAGTTTTTATATTATAAATATGAGGATGTTAATATCGCGGAAGATGGCGAAGAGTCGCCTGAATACAAAAATATACTCACAGACACAGGCTATGTTGAATCCTCGGAAGAAAACCTGCTTGAAAATTCTGATTTTGAAAGTTCATTAACACCGTGGGCAGTGCCAAGCGGAAACGTAGCAGGTTCAAGTGTAACAGTTGACAGTTCAGTATCACTTAACGGCTCATCATCATTGAAGCTTACAGGTAACACTAACGGTACAGCACGTGTTGCATATAATTTCGGCGCAATAGAAACAGGCACATACACTTTTTCGATTTATGTTAAACTAAATGAGGATGTAACAGAATCAACCGGTAAGTTCCGACTTTATGCGAAGAAATTCCATGCTGACGGAAATGCGACTGCATATTCAGATTATGTAACAACCAAAAACGAAACTTGGCAGAAACTTTCCGTTACTTTTGATGTAACAGAGGGAAACACAACTGTACAGCTTAATATCTGTGCAATCAGTACATCTGCTACTGCATATTTTGATTGTGCTAAACTTGAAAAAGTTGATTATTCAACAGGATATAATATAGCAGAGAATGGCAAAATGATGGCAAATTCCTCAAATAATTTGCCGCTTGGTTGGGAATATAATAATTTGTCAAGCTCTGATTCTGTCAGAAATATTAATAAATTCGATGAAGCCGTTAATGTTATGTATTTTGTAGGCAGTGTCGATAGAGAAAAGAGTATTTCTCAGACAATACAGATTGATGGCGAAGAAGGTGACATTGTCAGCTTTGGTGCATATTTTAAACCCAGCAATACATTGTCACAGAGTAACCTTGAGTCTAAAGCACGTATTCGTGTTGAATACACAGATGGTGCAGAAGAAAAAATAGTCACAAGTGATTATATTCCTTATATAACAGATTGGCAATATACTGCAGTAAGCTTCACCTTGACAGAGGCTTGCGATAGTGTTACAATCTATCTAGACTATTACAATCAGTATTCAGCGTGTTATTTTACTGATGTAAGAGTTATGTTTACTGACGGTGAGCCCGAGGAAGAGTTTGAAGAAGATACAACAGAGGAAGCAACTCTCTGCGTTTGCGGCGAAAGCTGTGTATACGGTGAGGGTTGCGAATGTGAGTGCGAAAGTGAAGCTGCTTGTACTTGCCTCGAATGTAAGGAAACCACATCATATACTTATGATGCTTATGGTAATGTGCTTTCCACAGAAACAACAAACCTTGTTGATAGAATTAAAACAGAACAAAGTTATACGTCAAACGGTAACTATTTGCAGTCTGCCACAAACTCTGCAGGTAATACTGTAACTTACAACTACAACACATCAAACGGCACTCTTGCAAGCGTTACAGATGCTGAAAATAACACTGTTAACTATACCTATACTGCTATGAATGAGCTTGCTTCTGCAACTCAGACAGTAAGCGGTCTGACAAACGGAACTACTCTCAGTTATTCAGCGGAATATTCACATGACAGGCTTATTGGTATTACCACAGGTAATGGTGTAAACTATATATACGAGTATGATTCAAAAGGCCGTCAAGATAAGGTTAAGGTTGAAAATTCGACAATTGTTTCTTATGGCTATGGCACAGGCGACAACAGCGACCGAGTTGAAAGCGTAACTTATGCAAACGGTCTTACAATAACCTATGCTTATGATGAATCAGGCAATATTATTGGCATCAGCTACGACGGCGGCGCAACTTACGCTTATGAATATCAGTACGGTGACGGTGCTTTGACACTTCTCCGTGATAATATTAATGGTCAGACAACTTATTACAGTGATGACGGATATTCAATCTATGTTACTCCTGTCGATGAAGGCGAAGAAGAAACTTTCCTTTATACCTGTACGTATGATGAAGACGGCAACTTCATCGAAACAACAGGTGACGCAACTTATGCTCATGTTTTTGAAGAAGAACAATATAATAAAGCAACAGGTGAAACAACAAATGTTTATACCATTCAGGACAGAACAGGCTCAGGTACAACCGAAAGTCCCTACGTTTATGGTTCATCATTTGATATTACAGTAACAGATGTAAGTGACTATTTTGGTAGAGCAAAAGAGAGAATAGTCAAGAATCTTTCAGGTGAAACAACAAAATTCCAGATGACAACAACCTATGGATATTACAAGCCTGATTCTTCAACAACAAGTGAACTGTTGACATCGTATAACAACACAATAAGCGCTGATGATTACACAGCCAAGGATATTAACTACACTTACAGTTATGACAATAACGGCAACATAACTGAAGTCCGTCAGAACGGTGCTTTAATAAACAGGTATTATTATGACGAAGCAGGACAGGTTGTCCGAGAGGATTGGGCACAGCAGGAAAAAACAATAACCTATTCCTACGATAACGGTGGTAATATCGTTTCTAAAAATGAATATGCTTATACTGATTCTGATGTTCTCGGTGAAGCTGTAGCTTCAAATACATTCAGCTATTCAAATTCTTCTTGGAAAGATCAGCTGATATCAGTCAACGGTGCTGAAATCACTTATGATGCATTGGGTAATCCTGTTTCTTATGGTAATGACATTACCTACACTTGGAACGGCAGACAGCTTCTTGAGTATAAAAACAGCAATCCTGACGATTACATCAGATGTGTTTATACTTATGATGCAGACGGCTTGAGAACAAGAAAACTTGTTTATCAGTATAAGAGTTCAACTGATAAAACAGAATATCTTGTCAAACAGTATGATTATGTTTGGAAAGACGGAATTCTTGACAGTGAGAAATATGTGTCCTATGATGAAGATGGTGCAGTTTACAAAACGGTTATATATAAATATTTATATGATGAATATAACTCACCCATAGGAATTGCATTGTGGATTGACGGCGAGAAAAACGGCAACTATTGGTATATCAAGAATGCACAGGGCGATGTAACTGCGGTTTACTGCGAAGGCACAGGAATTGTAGTTAACTATCATTATGATGCTTACGGTAACATGAAAGCTGTTGCAGGAGATAAAGGTCTTGCCGGTGCCATTTTAATGATTCTCTATAATTCAATAACCTACCGCGGATATTATTTTGATATTGATACAAATCTGTATTATCTCCAGTCAAGATATTATTCTCCTGTATGGGGAAGATTCATCAATGCGGATGATGTGGAGTATATAAAAAGATGTATGGGTACATTTGCCCTGAATTTATATGAGTATTGTTCTAACAATCCGGTAATGGCTACTGATGCACATGGAACGGTTGATGATATTGTATGGGCGGATCTTTCTAATAAAAATTATAATATAAATAAATTCTATGAAAAAAGTATTCCATCAGGACCTATTAATGGTCAGGGTTTGTATCCGTATAAAGAAATGTACTACGGTATATCACATCTTAGTTTTAATGGTTGTGAATTGATTGCACTTTATAATGTTCTTTTGGAATTTAATAAGAAAACAAAATTAAGCGATATTATAAGAACATTTGAGAACAATAATGGGATTTGGATGAATGGCTTCTTTGGTACTAAGCCACAGTATTTGGGCGCTTATTTAAGAAAAAAAGGTCTAAATACAAAATCCTATTACTTGACTAAAAGTATTGACAAAGTTGTAAAAAAGGGTCGGGTTTTTATTGTTGTATATGCTAAAAAAGTAAAAAACGCAGGTATACATACAGTTATGGTAATTGGTAAAAAGAGTGGAAAAATTGATGTATACAATCTTTACAACAACTCTTCTGAAAGTTATAGCTTTAATTCAATAAGTGCACTTGTTTCACAAAAAGGTATTAAAATGATTGTTGGATATTATGTATATAATTGAGGCGTTGTATATGAATAAAATTAGTACTTTCGTTGCTGTGCTCATGTTTCTGCTCGTTCTAACACCAACAGTAGCTGCCATAGAATATTCCCCTGCATTTATTGTTGCAACAGCAGTGTCGACCAATGATGATGTTAAGTATATAGAGCTTCTTGTAAAAAAAAAGGAAATAATTAATTATGTTGAATATAATAAGGCATCATATTTTGGACCAGATAGTGAAATAGCAAAATATGAATATGACGGATATGTAAGTTTTTCAGCTCACTGTAGTACTGCCATTTTTGATAATTATTTTAGAGCTGACAATTTATATGAAAAAGGTATTTTAGATGATGATATTGAGCGTTGTTATGTGAATGAATTTGGTAATAACGATGATGTCAATATGGAGAAATACTATACTACAGTCAAGTTTGCTTTGTTAAATCAAAAAGGTGAGATTGTAACAATAACTAATGAAGAAAAAACAAAAGACAATAGCTATTTTACAGAACGATCTTATTTTTTGATAGATGGGGAGAATAAACTTACTGTGGTGCATGATTTTATTGGCTATACTTTTATTCCAGTTTGGGGGTTCATTATATCTGTTTGTGCAATTTTAGTTATTGTATTAATTAGTTTCATTAAATTTATCAGAAAACACAGGTCAGGAACAATCAGGGGACGGTTCTGTGATTGACAAAAACTTAAACAAGTGATATATGCGTCTTGGTGATGAAAATGCCAAGACAATCACGTAAGAAAAGCGAAAGCGGAATATATCACACTCAAAAAATCGTTCCTAACAAAATTTAAAAAAAACACAGGGGACGGTTCTGTGTGTTGACAAGTTAATAGGTAAATGATATAATCTGCTTTAGGTGAAAGGAAATGCCAAGGCAACCACGCAAAAAAAGCGAAAGCGGAATATATCACACTCAAAAAATCGTTCCTAACAAAACTTAATATTTTATCCCCTTGATATGGGTTAAAACCAAAAGCAACAGGTCTCCGTAAAACGAGACCTGTCAGACTGTCGAAAAACCGTGTTTCGCAATCAAGCGAGACACGGTTTTTTAGCATATATGAAGGAAAACACAAAAATCTTTTCCAAAAAGCGCTTTTTGGTTGGCTTTTTTTCGTTTTTGAACTTCCACATTGCCATTTTTTTGAGGTTCATTGCAGCAAACTTAAGCCTAACCCAATTAGTAACTTGGTTTAGACCTCGATATGGTGTGTACCTCATAGCATGTTTTTCTTTTGCATCAGCAAACACTCTCTCAATTGTCTGACTTCGTTTTGCGTAGGTTTCTTTTCCTAATGCAGAGTGCCTGATATCTTCTGCTATTTCTATGTAGTTTTCCCAGATATGTCGGGTTACTACTTTCTGTTTGATTTTGCTTTCTGTACATTGTTTTATCTTTTCACATTTTGCACAATCATGCGGATTGCTTTTGTATTCTCTGTAGCCTTCTCTGTTTGTGGTTGTGTACTTTAATATCTTATCGTTCGGGCAAAGATAACAATCGTAATATTCGTCATATACATATTCGTATTTCTTAAAAAATCCGTCTTTTGTCTGTGGTCTTTTGTATGGCATTGACGGGATTCTTCCGTCATCAATTATCTTTTTGCATATCCATGGTGTTTTGTATCCTGCGTCTGCTGTTACTACTTTTATTTCCGGAAATCTGTCTGTTACCTTGTCATAGAGTTCGTCAAATGATACACTGTCATTCACATTACCCGGTACTACTGTTACATCAAGTACAAAGTTGTTTTTGTCGCAGGCTGTCTGTGCCTCATAAGCAAAACATTTCTGATGTTCTCCCTTATGAAACAATCCGCTTTCAGGGTCTGTTGTTGATACTGTTTTCTCTACTGTTTCTTCCTTTTCTTCATTTTCTTTTAACGGCTTTTTTTCATGGTCATCTCTATCCTCATTGATTTCTTTGTGAAGCTGGTCTTCATATGTTTTCACTGCTGCAGGAACATGCACTTTCATCTGCTTTTTTCTGTTTGCATTTGCTTTGATGTGAGTTGAGTCAACGAAAATCACTTCGGGCTTTACATATCCGCTGTCTATTCCTTCGTTAAGTACAAGCGTAAATATTTCTTCAAACATTTCACTGTCAAATCTGTGAAGAAAGTTGTAGCTCACCGTTGAAAAGTGGGGTATCTTTTCTGTTAATCCGTATCCGATGAACCAACGGTATGCTACATTTACTTCTATTTCTGCTACTGTCTGTCGAAGTGAACGGATTCCGTATATGTGCTGTAACATTACCATTTTTACAAGCACTACAGGGTCCACGCTCGGTCTGCCTATTTTACTGTATTTACCTTCTACTATCGGATATATTTTCTTCCAGTCTATTGACTTATCTATTTTTCTCAACAAATGAAATTTGGGCACCAAATCATTTAAACTTACGATTTCTCCGTCGTTTCTTTTATTTGTATTCTTCTTTTCTTCTAACATTTTTATCACCAGATACATTATACCACATATATGACAAAAAGCCCAGCTTTTTGCTGGACTTTTTCGACAGTCTGCACTGCTCTCATACGAGAGCAGTTTTTCTTTAGTGTTAGTTTTTGGATGTACTTGTGAAAACTAATCTTAATAACTTATTGTTGCAAAATTAAAGTAAAAAAACAAACAAGTAAGTGATAATATAAGGAGTTTGTTAAAAGTCTTGTGATTGTTTATTATAATATGAAAGTACCTGAAAACATATGAGTTTATAAAAGGTTGTAAATTAAATTAATTATAGTTTAAATGAATAAAAATAAAAAAGCAAGAAATCCATTCCAATGCGAAACGCATTGGAGTGGATTTTTTTCTTGTTATAAATGGCTATGTTATATAGCTGAATATCCATAGTTACCCTTTGGTTTTTAATTGAAAATTTGAAATCAAAGGAGACTATAAAATGAGCTTTAACAGACAAAAGCAATATAAAGATTTTAGAGAAGATTTAGAAAGAATAGAAAAAGCGTTCAGAGAGGATGATTGTTCTGAGGAAAAGATAAGTGGTGCGAGAATTGCTGTGGAAGAATTCCACCATAGCGACAGGGTACACTATTCTCACAATCAGAGTCTCAATTGTACAGATGGCGATTTTGATGATGAAAATAATTCATTGCTCAAAAATCATTTCGATAAATTTGCAGTGAACGAAGAGTACATAACAGATGTTTTTGAACAAATTGACAGTGTTGAAGTGTATATGAAACTTAAATCAATGAGTGAAACTAATCAACAGATAGTTAGACTTTTGATCGATAAGTATACATTAGCTGATATTTCAGAACTGTTAAATATCGGTTATTGGGGAGTTGTCAAAAGAGTTCAGCAAATAAGACGAGAACTTTTTCCGATAATGAAGAAACTTTTTCCTGAGGTGTTTGAATCAGATGATAATGATACGGATATTGTTCAAAACTGTGATGAAGAAAATCGCACCTTTGCTGGAGGTGGCGAAAATGAGTAAGATTATTACAGATAGTTCAGAGGAGTATTTTGCTGCCCTAAAACTAATTGAACTTCTTTATATAGAAGGTCACATTCCTGATTTTATGTTTCGCAATATTTTAAACGAATCAGAGAATGAAGTAGATATTACTCAATTTAAAATTTCTAAAGATTGACGGAGGTAAATAAAATGTACGGATTAAACTCAGATTTTGAGAAAAGAAATGTTGTTATTTATGGTAGAGTTTCAACAGAACATGAAGCACAGTTGTCAGCACTTGAGAATCAACTTGATTGGTATAAACCTATTTTAGCTGCAAGACCTGAGTGGACTTTAGTAGGCACATATGTTGATGAGGGGATTACCGGTACATCAGCAGAGAAAAGACCACAATTCCTGAAAATGATTCAAGATGCTAAAAAACATAAGTTTGATATGATAATTACAAGAGAAGTATCAAGATTCGCAAGAAATACCGTTGATACATTGCAATATACTCGTGAACTTAAGTCGAAGGGTGTTGAAGTGTTTTTTATAAATGATAACATAAAGACTTTTGATGGAGATGGAGAGTTGCGATTGACGATTATGGCGACGCTTGCACAAGATGAAAGTCGAAAAACATCTGTGAGAGTTAAAAGTGGACAGCAAACATCTATGGAAAATGGTGTGTTTTATGGTAGTGGTAATATTTTAGGCTATGACAGAGTAGGGCGAAATATGGTAATAAATCCTGAACAAGCAGAAACCGTTAAAATGATATTTAATATGTATCTTGACGGAATGGGACTTACTCAGATAAAGTACGCTTTAGAATCTAAAGGGAGATTAACATCGACAGGAAAATCAATTTGGTATGCTACTGTAATTTCACATATTCTGCAAAATACTTTTTATTGTGGAATTATTACATATCATAAGGAATATACACCTGATTATCTTACTCAGAAAAAGGTTAAAAATTATGGTGAAATTGAACTGACACAAGTTAAGGGAACGCATGAGCCTATTGTTTCTGAAGAAGATTTTGAAAAAGTTCAAAGAATAATGGAGAGCAAAAGATGTACTTTGCCTAACTTGAAAACAGGAAAAAGAAGCGGTCAGAAACCATATACAACAGTATGGGGGAAATTAATGGTATGTTCTTGTGGAAATCATTTTAACAGGAGAACGTGGAATCGAAAAGATGGCACTTCAAATGTGGGATATATTTGTCATACTATTAATAACAAAGGTTCTTTGCAAACAAGAAAAAATAAAGGTTTGTCTGTGATAGACACTTGCGATACCCCACAGGTTCAAGAATGGAAATTGAAGATGATAGCAAAATACGTTTTTGAAAAGTATATTACTAATACGAGTAATGTATTGTCTTTAGCACAAGAAATATTAAGAAAACATATAGCAGATAGGGGAGAGGTAATTAATAATGATGAAATAATAAAAAGAAAGGAGCTTGAAATTCAAAAGTTAAGAAGAAAACTCGATGGCTATATGGAGATGAGGTTAGAAGGAGAGATAAGCAGAGAGGTGTTTCGTGAGAAAAATGAAGAATTAAGCAGAAAAATTTCAGTGTTGGAAAAAGATATTAATCGACTATATGCTGAAGAAGAGTTGAATAGTCAGGAAACAATAGATTGTCAGAAAAAGCTTGATTTATTAAAAGATTTGTTATATAACTATGTTAATGTTAGTGATGATTCTGATATTCCTGAAAATGTAGTGGAAGCATTTATTAAAGAGATACGAGTATCTAGAAATGGCTTTGAATGGTATCTGAGAGCGGATGGTTCTTCACACAATTTTGTTGTGAAAGGGAGAAAAAAACAAACCGGTGAGATAATTGAGTCCGCATCTGACCCACCTTCGTGCAACTTGACTGACAGAAACACAGGCTGCTATCAAGGAAGGCTAATCTCTACAAAGTAGCTTAATACTATAAATTTTCCCTATCGAGAAATCGGTGGGGAATTTTGTTTTAATCAGGGTGAATATTGATTTTTTTGTAATGCTGATATTCTTTATAAAACATATTGTACTTTTTTCTGCTTGTGTTATAATTGTTATAGAAAATGAAAGGTTTGATAAATTATGTATACTTCGAGCGATGTTATAAAGAAACTTGACAGACCAATACTCAGCCGCAAGGACATTCCGTACAATGCAGCCTTAATCTTCAATGCAGGTGTTACAAAGTATAACGGCAAGTACGTGATGATGTTCAGGAATGATTACGGTGATTTTGAGCAAAGAAAACTGACGGGAACAAATCTCGGTTTGGCAACAAGTGATGACGGAATAAATTGGATAGTTTCCGAAAAACCTTGTTTTCAGCTTTCAGATGATGAAATTCAAAGGGTGTATGACCCCAGATTAACCGTTATTGATGGTGACTGCTATGTCTGTTTTGCAGTTGACACAAACCACGGACTTCGTGGCGGCATTGCAAAAACAGAAGATTTTGAAAAATTCGATATTCTTTCACTTTCCTTGCCTGACAACAGAAATATGGCACTTTTTCCCGAGAAAATTGCAGGCAATTTTGTCCGTCTGGAAAGACCTATGCCCGTATACTCCCGTTGGGGAAAAGACAGATTCGATTTATGGCTTTCCGAGTCTCCCGACATGGTATATTGGGGCAAGCACAGGCTTGTTATGGGTGTTGAAGACGTTGCATTTGCAAACGACAAAATCGGTCCTGCCGCACCACCAATAAAAACGGAAAAAGGTTGGCTTACCACTTTCCATGCAGTTGAATTGGACACAAGCAGAGGCAAAAACGGTTGGGAGAATAAATGGCAGAAGTCATATTATGCCGGAATAATGCTTCTTGACCTTAATGACCCGTCAAAAATTGTCGGCAAGTATGAGAAACCGCTTATCGTGTGTGACAAGGATTTTGAAACAGAGGACGGATTCAGAAAAGATGTTATTTTCCCTTGCGGAAATATACTTGAGGACAACGGCGAAGTTAAAATATATTACGGTGCATCAGATACGGTTGAATGTCTTGCCACGGCAGACGTAGATGACTTGATTAAACTTTGCACAGACATTCAAAAGTAAACGATATGTACTGCGATTTTCTGCATTTGTTCTGTGTGCTGCAGACAGCATCAAGGACATGTAATTTTTACGAAACGGTTAATTGAAATAAGTAATCCCCACCGAGCAAATGATATGCACCCCAAATGTTAGACATTGTGATATAATGTTTAACAGGAGGGGTGAATTTTTATGCCAAAAGGAATACCAAACAAGAGATATACAGGAGAATTCAAACAAAAAGTAATAGAAACAATGCACGAGGAACAACTCAGTTTCAGGGAAACGGCAAGACAGTTTGAAATAAGTGATCACACAAGAGTGTTGTTATGGGAACGCATTTATCTTGAAGAAGGACCTGAAGGTTTGTATATTGAACGCAAGGGGCGGCTTTTACGCAAACAGTCCCTTTGTGTTACCCTGTGTTATCTGCTCCATTTAACAGCGCAGTGAAATCACTCCGTTTTTATTATTTACATTTTCGGTTATCTGCGATATAATGAACAAAAGGGGAGGATGATATTTTTGAATATTAATAATCTTCTTAAAGGTGTGGCTTGTGTCTGCGGAAAAAAGCACGGTTGTCGCATCAGATATGTATATATCGAAAAAATGCAATAGCAAGACTTGGCTGACGGGAGGAACTTATGAAAACACCGATCTTTACGGGAGCTTGGGGCAATTGCCACATTCAGGGGATAGCTGTTGATAATAAAAACGGATACATATACTATTCGTTTACAACAAAGCTTATAAAAGCCACCCTTGATGGTGAAATTGTCGGCTCTGTGGACGGACTTATCGGGCATCTGGGATGCATTGCATTCAACGAAAACGACGGCTGTGTTTATGGTTCCCTTGAATACAAAAATGATATTATCGGCAAAGGGATTCTTAAGTCGATCGGAGTTGATTCATCTTTTCAGGATGCTTTTTATATAGTCAGATTTGATGTTTCAAAAATCGACAGACCTGATATTGATGCAGAAAAAAGCGATATAATGTCAGCCGTATATCTGAAAGAAGTCTGCGATGATTATAAAGGAAAAGGCTTGAAAAAAAACGGAGAAGAAGTTCTGCATAAATACGGTTGCTCAGGGATAGACGGTGTTACACTCGGACCTCTTCCCGACAAAAACGAGAGCGACGGAATGTATCTGTATGTGGCATACGGTATTTACGGCGATGTTGACAGAAATGACAACGACCATCAGATAATACTTTGTTATGATGTTGATGAACTGAATTCATATACGGAAAAACTTGACCAAAAAAATATGCATACAAGCGGTCCCGAAAAGCCGCTGCATAAATATTTTGTGTATACGGGCAACACGGTATACGGAGTTCAGAATCTTGAATATGACCGTTTTACAAAATCGTTTTTTATGGCAGTTTATAAGGGCAATAAAAATGAATTCCCGAATTTTTCTCTTTTTGCAGTTGATGCCCGGTGTGCTGCAGAAGTGAAATCTGCCAAAGGAATAAACGGAAAGATAGAAATGCTGAAACTGAAAGATGTCGGAATTTGCGATAAAAAAAGCGGTATCAGCGGATGGGACTTCCCTTACGGCTCAACCGGACTTTATTCCTTCGGTGACGGCAACTGGCTCATTTCTCATAATCAATCAACTCCCGAGGGTCAATGCAGTTATATTCATCATTACAAATGGGACGGCATTCATCCTTTTGAAAAATTGAATTCTTAAATAGTTTTGGGATGTATATAATGCAGTGTTGCAGCAAGAACACAAGGAACGCAAGAGGACGTTCTTCTGTGTTCTCGAAATATTAAAAGCATGATTAAGACAAAAAACACCCGATAGAGGTATCTCTATCGGGTGTTTTGGACTCAGAACTGAAAATTGTCGTTCTTTTTATTGTTTTTGTCCTGCTTTTTGTTGTCACCGTGAGGACAGTTTTTGTTCTGAGGATTTTTCTCCTGTTTGTTTTGATTGTTCTGATTGTTCTTTTCGTTCATTTCAAAAAAACTCCTTTTAAAAGATAAGGGAATATGTCCCGTATCTATTTTTCTCTTAAAGGGAGTTTTTATACATTTCTTCAAAACTGAAAATAAATCTATCGCTGACTTTTTTGATTTCATCAATATCTTTTTCGGAGCTTTTATCATAAACACCAACAGTGTACAGACCTGCTTTTTTAGCAGAAGTAAGTCCCGTGAGAATATCTTCAAAAACCATACATTCACATGGATTTATTCCCATTCTTTCGCATGCCTTTTCGTAAATATCGGGGAAGCCTTTTCCTTTGCCGACTTCGTTTACGGTGATTACGAAACTGAAAGCATCTCTTATACCGTTTTTTATAAGACATTCCGCAAACATATCAGGGTCAGATGCTGTGGCAACGGCAAGAGTAAGACCTTTTTCTTTTAGTGACAGTATGTATTCTTTCGCATAAGGCTTCAGATTTACGTGTTCTGAATATTCTCTTTTGGCGGTTTCCTGCCATTCAGCGATAATTTCCTCAATGCTCTCTTTTATTCCGTAGGTATTCTTTGTATAATTAGCTGCGCCTACAGTGCCGAGAGGGGAGATCGCCTGAATGTAACCTTCGGGAACGGGCATGTTTCTCGATGTGAAAAACAGTTCGTCAACCTTTTTCCACAAACCCATAGAGTCGAGAACTGTTCCGTCAAGGTCAAAAATTGCACCCTTAAAATTTTCCATTTCGCACCTCGTGAAATTAATATATAAAATTATAGCACATATTATACTAAAATTAAAGATTTATTTGTTGTAAAGTTTTAGTAATGGTGATATAATTAATCTGAATGTACATTGCGTGGATTTGAGACAAGATAAGGAAGTAAATTTTATGTTTAAAAAGAAAAATGACATTGCGGAACACACAAACAAAGTCACTCCCGAAGAAAGACAGCTTCTCTGGCAGGAGACAGATTTTGTCGCGCACCTGTTTTTCGGTGTGAATACCTTCGTGCGTGTTCAGGAAGGTGACGGCAAAGCGGAAGCACAGGCTTTTTATCCTACGGATATCGACATTCCCTCATGGGTAAGAACTCTGAAATTTGCAGGAATGAAAGGTGTGCTTATTACAGCAAAGCATCATGACGGTTTCTGTATGTGGAGAACGAAAACAACACCTTATTCCGTTGCAAACTCTCCTTATCTTGACGGAAACGGCGATATAATAAAGGAGCTTTCTGATGAATGCAGAAAAGAAGGCTTGAAATTCGGCTTCAGCTTTTCTGTCTGCGATAGAAACACTGACAAAAAAGGTGAAGCTTTAGAAAAACTTATTCTTGACCAGCTCAGCGAGCTTCTTACCTCATACGGCGAAATTTACGAGGTAAAGCTTGATCTCGGTGGTGAAAAAGTTGATGCTGACATGGAGAAAATTTATTCTCACATCCGTTCCGTCAGTCCTCTTACCGTGATTTCCAATGGCCCCGATGCAAGGCATCTCGGAAATTCCCGAATGGTGTGCAGGCAAAGTGAGTGGAATGTTATTGAGCCTGTCTGCGATTGGCAGAAGATAACGAAGATTGATGAAAATAAAGAAAACACATTCCGCAGTCCCGACGGTATCGGCAAAATGGAGCTTGACCTCGGAAGCCGCAAGGCTCTGAAAAAAGCAAATTCACTTTGCTGGCATCCCTATTTTGCTGATGCTTCCATGCGTGACAGTTGGTTTTACGATAAGGAAGAGGATTTACGTACAATGTTCCTGCAAAGACTTAAGGAGCTTTATTTTATGATTTCAGGCGCAGGCGGTGTTCTGCAGATTGGTATTCCCATTGACCAGTGCGGAAGAATCTATGAAGAGGAAACAGTGACTCTTGAGAGCTTCGGTGCGGATATGGAAATGCTTAAGAAAAATCCTTTGCTTAAAGAGTCGGAAATTACTGCCAACTGCGGCGGGAATTCAATACAAAATCTAAAAAAAGACGATGATTCCTATTTTTTATCAGGTGAATGTGACGGCAAAATTGAAATCACGGCAGATTTCGGAGAAGAAAAAATCATAAGACTTATCGAGCTTTGCGAAAATATTGCAACAGGTCAGCAGATTGAAAGCTTTTCTGTTTTTACACTTGAAGGAAAGAAATTCAAAAAGGCCGAAAGCCATACAACGGTGGGCAGCAAAAAGCTGATTTTACCCAAAAAAGCTATTGTGACAAGTGCGGTTAAAATAGTTATAGAAGAAACAAGAGGTTTTGCTGCACTCAAAAAACTTGAATTTTATTCAGCGTAAGAGAATTTCTGCAGTCTGAATATAAAAACTCCTCCTATGGTTTCACCGGGTGTTGGTAAGGAAGTATTTCTTTATCAACGCTCGGCGTTCAGCCATGGGAGGAGTTTTGGTTTGTTATCTGTCAGATATTAATAATATGAGTATGAGCTTGAACTGCTTAAGCTCTGCATGAGAGAGTAGAGATAAGTGCTCATATCTCTGTTAAGCTTATTCTTATGAATTTTGAGAGCAAGTGTCATGAAAGCGCCGTCCTTAACGAGAGCATATTCATCTCTGTCAATAAGCTCTTCTGCGTATGCTTCAAAAGCGTCATCACGAAGGGCTGTTCTTACTGTTATTTCCCAGTTAGCTTCTTCGTTTTTTGCTTCATAATATACTACATAGAAACCGCTTGAGGTTTCGATGAGACCAACGTCGCCGGCTTTTCTCTTTTTGCTGTTTGCCCACTCGTCAACCTCATCGTCAAGAGAACCGTCATAGTCTGCATAGTCTGTGCTTTCAACAGCATCTTCTTCGTTTTCAACTACATGGTATCCGATGTGTGCGAATTCTTCAGCGGTTTTTTCTGCATCATCAAGAGCGTTCCATTCATCATAGAGAGCTGTTGCTTCTTCTTTTGTTGCAGCTTTTTCATCATCGCCTGCATCTGAGTCGTATGCGAATGTATAAACCTTAAGGTCGCTGAGAACGGCTGTATCCTTGTATGCACCGCCGAGAAGGTAAACAACGTAGTAGTTAGCTACATTATCGCCGTCATTCTGAGAGAGGATTTTTATATCGCCTGCTTTACGCTCAGAGCTGAATGCCCAGTCTGCATCGTCTTCGCTGAAGTTCTGAATGAAAGCTTCGTATGTGCATTCTTCAAGAATTGTTGTGCTTTCTACATCAAGCTCAACAGCAGATGTGTCATCGCCGGCAGCTTCAAGGTCGAGAGCTTCTGCTGCCTTGAGGAAGTCTTCCTCAGATTTGATGTCTTTGAGGAAAGCCTCAGCTTCTTTGAGAGCTTTCTTTTCGGCTGCTTCCTGAGCTGCCGCTACTTCATCTTCGGTAGCACCGTCTTCAATTTCAGTTGTATCAACTGCGAAAACATAGTAACGGAAATCAATGTATGAGTAATCGTTCGGATTTTCTTCGTATTCAGCAGTAATCTGTTCAGATGTGTAGCTGTCATAGAGCTCCTGCTGTTTTTCGGTAGCATATTTTTCAGCAAGAGCATCGCGAAGGAGCCATTTTTCAAGGTTGTTTTCGTTGATGCCTGAGCCGTAAGAAACTCTGAGATAAGCGTTGAGAGTTCTGTCGTTTTCCTCAGCAGTAGCTCTGAGCTCTTCAATCTGGTCAGTGATAGCCTGTATTTCGTCTTCAGTCAGCTCCATGCCTGCTTTTTCAGCTTCTGAAGCGAGTAAATAGAAGTACTGAATTGAGTTGAGTGTGCTGTAAGTGATGTAATCATCCCATGTTGCAAAATCTTCTTCAATTCCGAGAGCTTCTTTGTCAAGCATTTCGTTGGGGAAATCCTGTTCTGAGGGGAGAAGTGTGTAGTCGAAGCCCTGATACTGAGCATAATATCCATCACCGTAATACTGGTCATACTGGCTTGCCTGTGAAACAAGGTTTGCATGAGATGTGCGGTAGTAATACTGGAATTCGCTTGTAGAAATTTTTGTATCTCCGGCTTTTGCGACAGTCATCTTGAAGAGAGATGAGCCTGTAGAGTTTACGATTGCGATTGTAGCACCGAGAACGATTGCTGCAGCAACAACGATTGCAACAGTTTTGAGAATATTTCTTTTGATTTTTGCAATCTTTGCGTTACGCTTAGCGTTTTTCTTAGCTTCTTTTGCAAGGCGTTCTTTTCGTTCCTTACGGTAAAGCTCAGCTTTTGACAATTCTTCTTTCTTAGCCATTTGTTTCAATCCTTTACTTATTTTTCTCTGCCGAAGCAGAAGTTATCTCGTCTATTGTATAACATTTTAACAGAATATACAAGTATTTATTTGATTTATTCACTAAAAATTAAAAAAAACAGTAAATAGACTTGATTTTTTTGCTCAGATTTTATATAATACCATTTGTTATGAAGTGAATATTGAGGAGAGTTGTCCGAGCTGGCCGAAGGAGCACGATTGGAAATCGTGTAAACCGTCAAAGCGGTTTCGAGGGTTCGAATCCCTTGCTCTCCGCCAAAAAACGCCTATAACCTTGATTTTATGAGGGTTATGGGCGTTTTGTATTGACACTTTTGTACATTAGCTGATTTTCAGATTTTTGCACATTTTGTCACACATAAGCACAATTTTGTCACACTTTTTGTCACACTTCTGGCCACTCTTTTGAGAGAATATGTAAATTGAAAAATAATCACAAATAATCCTCAATAATGTCACTCAGATGAATGGGATGTAATTGGCAAGTGTTACACATTTCTACAAAGTTTTCTGCGGTAACTCTATCAAGAAATACATCTGATAAAGATTTTATAAGTTTGTTGTTCTCGTAAACATTGATTCCGTAGCACACATATTTGTTACCGTCCTCACTCGTTTTGATTTCTTTGTGTGTTATGTAAAGAAAATCATTAAGCAAAGAGCCGGGAGAAATTCCGGTATATTCAGATATCTTTTGTAAGGTTTCCAATCTTGGAAGATAGACATTTCGCTCAATAGAACTCACAGCTTCGGGACTGATATCGCAGTGCTCTGCAAACTCTTCCTGAGTTTCGTTCATCAAATTCCGAATTACTCTTATCTTTTCTCCAACTTTTTCCACATCGTTCATTTTTACATCTCCTTTGAATTATTTCGCAAGAAATCATAAATTCTATGGAACTGACAATCCACAGAAGAACTTGCGTATCAAATAGAAATGTCAAAAATGCAGGAAGATTGTGCGAAAAAGCAGAACAATCCCCCTACTGTAGCGTGAACTACAATAGGGGGGATGAATTATATAAGTGATTTTAGCCAAGCATTACTTTATTCATTTTTGCACCTCCTCAGACTTTGGTGTAATGTGCATCTTTTGGGAAATTATGCACGTTACAGCTTCACCCAAGTCTTCGGACCTGCGATGCCGTCAGCAGTTAGGGACTTTGCTTTCTGGAAGTTTTTGA
>CAZDQE010000017.1:0-37374 GCA_964507395.1 uncultured Eubacteriales bacterium
GTAATGATTTTAGTAAGTAATGTCATGGCTGCTTCTCCTTGCATATTATGGTATACTTATTATATTTCAGTATACCATATGCAATTTTTGAAGTCAAGACTTGCAAATTTAATCTTTCCTAAACTTATGCGGAAAAGCAATTTGGTTTTCGACATTTTTCACAAAATATATTCATTTTTATAGTCAAATTGCTCATTGAAGAAAATACCGAACTGAAATATAATAAGTATAATACAAAAACAACATGGTTAAGATTTTAACATTATTTGTTCACGGCTCGCTTCCGTGGGCTTTTTTGTACATTTACAAGTATTGAAAGGAGTTATGTGAAATGGAAAATTACTCATCATTTCTTACTCTTGCAGGCTCAGTAATTGCAATAGTTTTTGCAATTATCATGGCGAAAAGAGTCATGAAACACTCTGAGGGTACAGAGAAAATGAAGAAAATCGCACAGTCCGTAAGAGAAGGTGCAAACGCTTATCTTAAAAGACAGTATACTGTCGTAGCCGTGTTTTTCGGTTGCATGTTTTTGATTCTCGGTGCTATGTCTCTTGCAGATATGCTGACACCTTATGTTCCGTTTGCTTTCCTTACAGGAGGATTTTTCAGCGGACTTTCAGGCTTTATCGGAATGAAAATTGCAACTGCGTCAAATGCAAGGACTGCAAATGCTTGCCGTGAAGGTCTTAATAAAGGTTTAAGAGTTGCGTTCGGCGCAGGCTCTGTAATGGGCTTTACCGTTGTCGGTCTCGGACTTTTTGATATTTCACTGTGGTTTATTCTTCTTAAATTCGTTTTCAAGCTTGAAGCAGCGGAAATTACAAGTGCTATGCTCACCTTTGGTATGGGCGCATCTTCAATGGCACTTTTTGCAAGAGTGGGCGGCGGCATTTTCACAAAAGCCGCAGACGTAGGCGCAGACCTTGTGGGTAAGGTTGAAGCGGGAATTCCCGAGGACGACCCCAGAAACCCTGCAGTTATTGCTGATAACGTAGGCGACAACGTGGGTGACGTTGCAGGTATGGGCGCAGACCTTTATGAATCTTATGTAGGCTCAATTATTTCTGCAATGGCTCTCGGCGTAGCGGCTTTTGCAGGTGACATCAAAGCCGCATCTCTTCCCATGGTTCTTGCGGCAGCAGGAGTGCTCTGCTCAATTATCGGTTCTTTCTTCGTTAAAACAGGTGAAAAGACAGAACAGAAAATTCTTCTTAAGGCTTTGAGAAAAGGTACAAATCTCAGCGCAATTCTGATTGCCGTTGTTGCGCTTCCCATTGTCTGGCTTGTAATGGGAAAAGAAAATATAAACCTTTATTTTTCAATTCTTGCAGGTCTTGCGGCAGGTGTGGCAATCGGTTTTTCAACTGAATATTTCACATCAGACACATATAAGCCTACAAGAAATCTTGCAAAAAAATCAGAAACAGGCTCAGCTACAATCATCATCGGCGGAGTAGGACTCGGCATGATGTCAACTGCAGTTCCCATTATCATTATTTCCGCATGTGTTATTGCGGCATATTTCTTTGCAGGCGGATTTTCAAGCGCGTCATCAGGACTTTACGGTATCGCGGTAGCAGCGGTAGGTATGCTTTCAACTCTCGGTATTACTCTTGCAACAGATGCTTACGGCCCCGTTGCAGATAACGCAGGCGGTATTGCACAGATGGC
Organism: uncultured Eubacteriales bacterium; assembly: GCA_964507395.1. Classification (GTDB taxonomy): domain Bacteria; phylum Bacillota; class Clostridia; order Oscillospirales; family Acutalibacteraceae; genus SIG575. Next base: position 1,675 of record CAZDQE010000017.1, read on the forward strand.
AGGTCTCCCCGAAGAAGTCAGAGAAAGAACAGACGCTCTTGACTCTCTCGGCAATACGACTGCCGCAACAGGTAAAGGCTTTGCTATCGGCTCCGCGGCACTGACGGCTCTTGCGCTTATCGCATCATACAAGGACCAGGTTGCGAAAGTAATTTCTGACCTTGGCACAGGTGAAACGATCGACCTTTCAATTATGAATCCGACAGTTCTTATCGGTTTGTTTATCGGAGCATGTCTGCCCTTCGTCTTTGCGGCTCTTACAATGAATTCCGTAGGCAAAGCAGCAGAAAGTGTTGTCATCGAAGTTCGCAGACAGTTCAGAGAAATCAAGGGTATTATGACAGGCGAAGCAGATGCAGATTATGCCTCATGCGTTGACCTGTGCACAAAAGCAAGCCTTAAGGAAATGATTCTGCCTACAGTTACGGCAGTTATTGTGCCCATTGTTACGGGACTTCTTCTTGGCTACAACGGTGTTATCGGTATGCTTGCAGGTGCAACTGCAACAGGCTTCCTTCTGGCGATTTTCATGTCAAACTCAGGCGGTGCATGGGACAATGCAAAAAAGTATATTGAAAGCGGAGAATTCGGCGGAAAGGGCAGTCATAACCACAAAGCCGCTGTTGTAGGCGACACGGTAGGCGACCCCTTCAAGGATACGTCAGGTCCATCAATCAATATCCTTATCAAGCTTCTTTCAATGGTTTCAATTGTTTTTGCAACACTTGTTGTAAACTTCCATCTTCTTTAAAAGTTGATTTTCAATCCCTCGAAATCATTTCGGGGGATTTTCTTTTTGCTATTGAAAATAAAATTATTTAATGATATACTAAAAGGGACTTGAAATATTTTTTCAGGAAAGGATGATAAACAAATGGCAGAAATCAAAAATCTTGATGCTGTTGCTGCTCTTGACGCAATGGACGCTCATGTTGATGACTGGCGTGACGCGACAAAGGGTAAGCAGAGAGGCATCTTCTCTTTTGATGACCTTGTAACAGTTAAACTGAAAACTCTTAAAAAGAGAATCTACACCGATATTGAAACAATTCCTGCATGGAAAATGAAGGAATGTATCTATAAGGGTGTTGACAATTACGAGTTTTTATATGATGAGTGGAAAGAACTGAATGTCGGCGACCGTTGGGGTAACAACGGCTGGAGTGCATTCTTCAAAAACTCATTTGATATGCCCCCTCGCTTCAAGGGCAAGAAAGTAACACTTAACGTTTATTTCGGCGGTGACTCTCTCCTTACTCTCAACGGCGAGCCCTATCAGGGACTTGACCCCTTCAGAAACAGTGTTCTTCTCACAGACTGCGCAAAGGGTGATGAGCATTACGACGTTGATATTGAATCCTACTATGTATGGCATTCAAACGAGTCAACTGTTAAGACTCTTTCATGCTCATTTATCGGCGTTGTCGACCCCGTAATCGAAGAAATTTACTGGGACTTCAAAGCAGTTTTTAACGCACTTTTCATGCCTGTTCTTGATACAGGTCTTGCAGAGCTTATCCGTGCAGCACTTAAGGAAGCATTTACACATGTAAACTTTGACCTTGAAGGCGAAGAGTTCAAAGCAGAGCTTCTTCTTGCACAGAAGGTCCTCAAAGATAAGGTTTATAACAACCCCAATTATTCATCAATCGGTAAGCTGGCTCTTGTCGGTAACTCACACCTTGATATTGTTTTCATGTGGGCTTACAAAGAGTATATCCGTAAGCTCGGAAGAACTCATGCTACAATGCTCAGACTTATGGAGCAGTACCCCGATTTCATTTTCTCACAGAGCACAGCACCTACATATATCGAAATGGAAAAACGCTATCCCAAGCTTTTCGAGCAGGTCAAGAAACGTATCGAAGAGGGCAGATGGGAATATATCGGCGCAATGTGGGTTGAGCCTGACTGTAACCTGGTTTCAGGTGAATCCTTTGCACGTCAGCTTCTTCATGGTGTAAGATACGCTGAAAAAACATTCGGCATCACTCCCAAAACTTGTTGGGTTCCCGACGTTTTCGGTAACGGCTATGCAATGCCTCAGATTCTCAAAAAAGCAGGCGTTGAATATTTCGTAACACATAAAATGGGTATCTGGAACGATACAAACCCATGGCAGTACAACACCTTCTGGTGGGAAGGTCCCGACGGCTCAAAGGTATTCTCAATCGTTCCTCCCACACACTTCATCGGTACAGTTGAAGCAGACTCGCTTAAAGTCAACTGGTCAAGATATACTGACAAGGAAACGATCGGTGAATCAATGTACTGCTACGGCTGGGGCGATGGCGGCGGCGGTGTAGACACCGAAATGCTTGAATACGTTAAGCGTTACAGCAAGTTCCCCGGACTTCCCGAGGCTAAACCCAGCAAGATCGAGGATTCACTTGCGAGAATGAAGGCGAACGCTACAGAAACAAATATCCCCACATGGAAAGATGAGCTTTATCTTGAAGAGCACCGCGGCGTTCACACAACAAAGGCTCTCCTCAAGAAGCTTAACAGACGTAGCGAAAACCTCTACCGCGAGGCAGAGCTTTTCGCAAGCGTTGCTATGAAATACGGCTACAAGTATCCTCTTGATAAGCTCAACGAAGGCTGGCAGATGATTCTGACAAACCAGTTCCACGATTCACTTCCCGGCTCACACATCACAGAGGTTTTCGGCGACCTTTGTGCAATCTATGATGAAATCATCAGAATCGGTGAAGAAGTAAGAGATGAAGCTCTTAACGTTATCGCAGGCAATGCAAACGGCGAAGAGAAATACGGTAAGCCTTTCGCTCTCTTCAATTCACTTGGTGTTGCAGCTACATCAAAGGTTGAGCTTCCCTACAAGGATGTTGAAATCTTTGACGAAAACGGCGAGAAAGTTCCCGTTCAGGCTTATACAAAGCTTGACGGCACAAAAGTGCTTGTGTTTGTGGCTAAGGATGTTCCTGCAGCAGGCTATAAAGTGTTCTATACAAAGGATGCAGCAGCAAAAGAAGCGGTTGCAGTAGCTTCTTTCGGCAACACAATTGAAAACGATAATTTCAGACTTGTTCTTGATGAAAAAGCAGAACTCGTTTCAATCTTCGATAAGAACAATGACCGTGAAGTGCTTGACGGCAAAGGTAATGTATTCAGACTTTACGAGGACCTTCCCGGTAAATATGATGCATGGGATATCGTTGCAACTTATGTTGACCGCGAATTTGATACAGAACCCGGCAAGGTTACTGCTGTTGCAGAGGGCGACGTATTTACGGTTCTTTCAATCGAAAAGGAAATCAACAAGTCACTTGTCAAGCAGAACATTATGATTTACAATGACCTTGACAGAATCGACTTCGATACATTTATAAGCTGGCATGAACAGGAAAAACTCCTTAAAGTCGGATTTGATGTTGATATCAAAGCATCAAAATACACAAGAGATATTGCTTATGCAACAATCGAAAACTCAAACTACCGTCACAATCCTTACGATAAGGCAAAGTTCGAGGTTTCAGCACATAACTTTATTGATATGTCAGAAGATGCTTACGGTCTTACGATCCTCAATGATTGCAAGTACGGTTATGAGGTAGACAAGCAGAGAATGATTATCACTCTCCTTAAGGCTCCCATGAATCCCGATCCTCAGTCAGACAGAGGCGACCACTACTTCACCTATTCACTCTATCCCCATGCAGGCAACTGGAAGGATGCAGACACAATCACAAGAGGTCTTGAGATAAACAATCCCATGACAGCAGTTGAAATCAGTGCTGATGCCAAGGGTGACACAAGTAAGTCCTTCATCTCTGTTTCTGCAGACAACGTTCCTCTTGAGGCAGTCAAGAAGTGTGAAGACGAAGATGCTTACATCGTTCGTTTCGTAGAAAAGACAGGCAGAAGAACTCCTGTTACTGCTGAACTCTTCGGTGATATCGCTTCCGTCAGCGAATGTGACCTTCTTGAAAGAAACGATGTACCGGTGGATACATTCTCAGGCACAACACTTTCATTTACAGCAAATCCCTTTGAAATCAAATGCTTCAAGGTAAAGATGAAATAATTTAAATGAAAAATCCGTGTTCCCGAAAAGGAACGCGGATTTTTGTCGTTTATTCTTAATTTTGTTGCACAAAATAATGATGCCACTCAGAAAGTGGCATCATCTTTTTAAAGATGAAAATATGGGGGATTAAATATATAAAAATTTAAGTTTCTCATCTTTAGTACAATTTTAGCATAAAAATATGTTAAAGTCAAGAAAAATTCCAATCTTTAACATATTTAGGTGTGATAAATGAAAATTTACGATTATAACGGAAAGAAGAACATTAGCGGAGAGCGTGTACATGAAGCGCGGTGCAGAATGAGGCTCACACAGGAAGACCTTGCGGCACGTCTGCAGGTGGAAGGAGTAACAATTGAAAGAAACAGCATTTCAAGACTTGAAACAGGAACAAGATTTGTTACAGATTATGAATTGCTTGTGCTGTCTAAAATATTGAAGGTAAGTGTTTTGTGGCTTTTAGGCGAAGAATAAAAAACTCGAAAACCGTAACGCCGAGCTCCCATAAGGAAGTTTTTCTTTAAAATGTGAACTTACGGCACAATAATGCGTTAAAAACCACCGATACGCGACAGCGTTATCGGTGGTTTTTGCCTTTTCTTGCACTCGCAATTTCGCATTTTAAAGTGCTTCGCAGTTTCGTAGAAAAGCAAAATTTCTTGGCTTCAATACAAGGAATTTTATTCGAGAAACAAAAACTGCCTTGCGGAACTCGGCGAAATGGGTTTTCGGGTTTTTATAATTTTCAACCTTATATATTTTTTTTGTTCTGTTTTTACATGACCAAAATTGTCTTTATCCAATAACTTACTATATCCACGAAAATTTTCACAAATTCTGCAATTGTCCGTGTCAAGGGATTTGTGATTGAGGAGAGGGGATTCGTTTTGCCCTGAGGCGTGTCGGCATCTGCGAGAGTGCCGTCGTACCGGACTGCTTCGCCGTTATTAACGGTGTAGCTGAAGGTTCTCTGACCAAAGGGAGTTATTGAATCAAGGGAAATGTATGTAACTGTTGCAGTTATCAGCTTTTTGCCTACAGCGGGAAGCGTGCCCGTGATTTCAAGCTCTGCGCTCTGACCTGCTTCCAGAACAGGTGCGCCCTTAAGATTTACGCTTAAATCACAGCCGTCAAACTCAACTGCCAGAATTTTGATTCTGTCCTCACGGCAGATATTTTTGATAACAAATTTCGTGTCTGCACCTGTGACGAAGCCTTCGTCTGAGAAATCAAATGAAGCATGAACTGCGTGAGAGGGGTTTGCAGTGTAATGGAACTGAGGATAATCGGGGTCGGAATAAACGTTTTCGTATTTATCCGTGACAACATTTTTGATCGCGATTTCTCTTGTGAAATCGTCCATGTTTACCATTCCGTGGTAAAGACCGCTTACAACCCATGTATCATCGGGCAGATATGCACAAGACAGGTCGCAGGTCATGTTGGGTGACACCTTGTTTTTGCCGTCACAATCGTTTGCCTGAACATAGCCGTCGGAGAATCTCTGTCCGTAGGGTGCGCATATTGCACCTGTTGATGAATTAAGAGTGATGATTGCATCGGAGCTTTCGTTCATGCCCGTAATGATAGGAATGTCGCTGCCTGCAATAATTGTCAGATTCATGCCGTATTTTTCCTGACAGTCTCTCAGACTCTGCGTCATATTTGCGAGGATTTCATAGTGGAATCGGTCGCTTTTTTCAATAAGTCCCGCATGCTTCACAGGGTCAAGAAGCTGTTCTTTTGCATCCTCGTAATAATCCGTGGGGATAAAATCCCAGAGACTGCCCCAGTTGCCTAAGTAATCACGCAGTAAGGGGATAAGCACATCATTTACAAGGTCATCGAGAAAGCCTAATTCTTCAGCCTTGAGAAGCCAGTCATAATCGTCCTCCCACATGAAGCCGTGCTGAATAAAGGTGAGAAGGATTTCCTCTCTGAATTCAAGATTTTCGGTGAGCATATCGTATGCAATTCCTGCACCGCCGATAGCAGGCACTACCATAACTGCATTGTCAACATCCTGCTTGTAGCCGTAAAGTGCAAGGTATGTTGCAGTAACCTGTCCGCCGTGGCTGAGAGAATAGATGTTGACCTTATCCTTGCCTGTATATTCTTTAACCTTCTGAATGTACGTATCAAGTCTTGTTGCACAATCTTCTGCGCCGAGCCTGAAATCGCAGTAGAAATTGTAAATGTTTTCATATCCCACATATTCTGCAAGAAGAGCCTGAATTTCGATTTCGTGGCGGTAGTCACCGTTTGGATAAATTTCCATCAGGGTTGCAGAACAGCCTTCTTCGGGAGTGGTGTAATAATTCTGCAGAGGATAAAGGCTTGTGCCGTCGTCATTGACCTTGAGCATTTCCAGCCACTCAGTCAGACTTGTTTCAACTGCATCAGCGAGCTGTTCCTTGTCGGTATTCTTGCCGATATTTTTCAGTTCGTTTTCAAGGAGCGAAAGAATCATATCTCCGCTGATGCCCCAGACATGCTGTTCGTTTCCGTCTTCGTCAACATATTTCAGCGCAGATGCACTGTAGCCGGGGACGATGATTACAGGGTAATCGGTAATTTCGTCCTCAGCAGATGTCTGAAAAGCAAAGGCTGTGAATATAAGCACAAGTACGAGTAATAAAGAAATAACTTTTTTCATGGCAGATCCCTCCGATAAGAACAGTATATCACAGTGAAAAATAAAAGTAAAGGTACACTTTTGAAAGTTTACAAAAGAAAAACAGACCCTCGGTATGCTTGGGGTCATACCGAAAGCCTGTTCTTCTTGAACTCACAAAAAATGAAAAAAATGAGTTCGGAGGGGGAAAATATATCAAAAATTAGGAGATAGCAATTATTCAACATCCTACTTTTATTTCAGATGAAATTTTATGTGTTTTCTCTTCTTTATCAACCATTATTATTTCCGATGACGGAAGCACTGTATGAAGTGCTGTGATAAAGCCTGAGGTACCGCATTCACAAAAGCCTGTTACAATTGATTTTGCACCGTATTTTTTTGCAACAGAAGCGGCTACCGCAAAGGGAAGGTCGTTGTAAAAAAGAAGCATTTCGGCACCGTGCTCTCTTGCGCATCTGTCAAGCTCGCCTATAGTTTCAAGCTCAGGCGTAAAACAACAGCTTGCAGGAAAAATGCTGAGTACCTTAAGAGGAACATTTTTCTTTTCAGCAAGATTTGCACCGTAATGTATGAGTCTTTCGCAGGAGCTTTGTCCTGTAACGCATACCAAAACGCATCGGTCTGTTTCCATGGCGTCACTCCTTTCTGTTTCTGTGATTATATAATAACTCATATTTGTGGCGGATTTTGTAAAAAGAAATGACGATTTAGTAAACATTTTATTAAATTCATATCTCGGATTTATTGACAAATTGTTACCTTTGTAATAAACTTTTCTTATTATATACCAAGGAGGTGTTCTTATGTCAGAGGTTTCTTCAAGGAATGTAAAACTGACTGACGGTTTCTGGAAAGAACGTCAGGCGACAGTCAAGGATGTTACAATAAAAAGCGTGTACGACAGATTTTTTGATACAGGCAGAGTTGATGCTTTTGAGATGAAATGGAAAAAGGGCGACAAAAATCAGCCTCATATTTTCTGGGATTCGGATATTGCGAAATGGATTGAGGGTGTATCGCTTTTTGACAGTGTTACTCCTGAGAACGAGGAAAAAATCGAGCATATAATCGACCTTATTGAAAAAGGTCAGGAGGAAAGCGGTTATTTCAATATTTTTTTCACTGTGGTTGAGCCTGAAAACAGGTTCAGAAAGAGGACCGAGCATGAGCTTTATTGCGCCGGTCATCTTATGGAAGCCGCAGTGGAATATTACCGTCTGACCGGTAAAGACAGATTCCTCAAAATCATGTGTAAGTACGCAGACCATATTGAAAGGGTTTTTAAAATTGAAAAAAGTGCCGCCTTTTCAACTCCCGGTCATGAGGAAATTGAACTGGCTCTTGTAAAGCTTTATTCGGTAACGGGCGAAAAAAGATATCTTGAGCTTTCAAAATTCTTTATTGATGAAAGAGGCAGGGAAATCGAGCAGACCTACGGCGGATTTTCTGACGGAATTTATGACCAGTGTTTTCTGCCTGTACGTGAACAGAAAACTGCCGAGGGACATTGCGTAAGAGCCTGTTATCTTTACAGCGGCATGGCTGATATCGCAAGAATTTATGACGACGCAGAGCTGAAAAATGCCTGTGAAATGATTTTTGACGATATTGTAAACCATAAAATGTACATAACGGGCGGTATAGGCTCCAGCCACATCGGTGAAGCTTTTACGATTCCCTATGATTTGCCGAACAGAACGGCTTACACAGAAACATGCGCCGCAATTTCTCTTGCGTTTTTCGCTCACAGACTTCAGCTTATGTCACCGAAGGCAAAATATGCCGAGGTTATTGAAAAGGTAATTTACAACGGCTCTTTAAGCGGTCTGTCTCTTGACGGCAAATCCTTCTTCTATGAAAATCCCCTTGAGATTATTCCCGAACTGAGAAACCGTGATGTGTGCGTAAAAGATAAACCCCACTCTCCCATAACGGAAAGACTTGAGGTTTTTGCCTGCTCATGCTGTCCGCCCAATGTTATAAGATTCATAGCGGCGATAGGCGAAAATATTTACACATATAATGAAAACACAGTTTATGTTCATCAGTTCATGTCGGGCGAAGCTGAGTTCGACGGCATGAAAATCACACAAAAAACAGATTATCCTTTAAGCGGAAGGGTCAGCATAAAATACGAAGGCCCTGCAAAAACTCTGGCAGTGAGAGTTCCTTCCTTCTGCGACGATATTGAAAATGAAAACGGCTATGTTTACTTTGATGTTGAAGACGGAATGGAAACTGAAATTGATTTCGGTTGCCCCGTTTATTTTGCAGAATCAAATCCCCTTGTCCATGAAAACTGCGGAAGATACGCAGTTATGAGAGGACCTGTAGTTTACTGCGCCGAGGAAAAGGATAACGGCAAGGTCCTTCGCGATATCTGTATTGATTCCTCTTCGGAAATCAGTGAAGAGTATGATGAAAACTATTCTCTTCCCGTGCTTTTGTTTAAAGGCACAAGGAGAAAGGCAAGCGGCAACCTTTACTATAAAAAGTCAGACGAGAGAGAAGAAGTGACAGTGAAGATGATTCCCTATTTTGCCTTCGCAAACAGGGGAGAGAGCGAAATGCTCGTATGGATGCAAGTAAAATAAATTTTATACAGAAAGAAGATTTTTGAAATGAGAATTCAGGACGAACTAAAAAAACAGCTTGAAGAAGCTTACCCTTACAGAACGGAATTACACGCTCACACGAAGCCTGCAAGTACGTGCAGCGACGTTCCGCCCGAGGATGCTGTAAGGCTTTATAAAGAAAGAGGTTACACATCTCTTGTAGTTGCAAACCATTTCACACCCGATTATTTCTGCAAGAGGATTGATACAAGAGAAACAAAGCCTTCTGTTGATTTCTATCTGAGGGATTATCATAAAGCTCTTGAAGCCGGTGCAAAATACGGTCTGAATGTTGTTCTCGCCGCAGAGCTTCGTTTCCCGAATCAGAACGGAAACGACTATCTTCTTTTCGGCATTGATGAAAAAGACCTTTACGACGTTTTTGAAATGCTCGGTACAACGGTAGAAGATTTTTACAAAAATTACTGTGATGAAACAAAGCTTCTTTTTCAGGCTCACCCGATGCGTAACGGTCAGATCGTAATGCCTCCCGAAACTGTTGACGGCTATGAAGGCTTCAATCTTCATCCGAATCACAATTCCCGTCCTGCTCTTGCCGCAAGATATGCAAAGAGCGTGAACAAACCGTTTATTGCAGGAACGGATTTCCATGAGTACGGACATGACGGACTTTCCGCGCTCAGAACAAAAACTCCTGTTGAAAACTCTCACGATATTGTGAAAGTAATAAAAGAAAACGATTTTATTATGGATTCTGACGGAATTTTAATTATTCCTTAATCATTCCTTAATTTTTCTTTATTGACATCTATATCTGTTGGTTGTATAATGTTTATATAAATTTATAAAGGAGATGTATGAAATGAACAAGAAATTTATTCGCCTCGTCAGCATCATGCTTTCAGTTATGGTTCTTTTCTCTTGTATGCTTACAGTAAGTGCCGAAGAAGGAGAAGCAGCCGAGCCCGTAGAAAAAATCAAGGTATCAATCAGAGTTGAGGGTCTTGAAAAGACACTTGCGGACAAAGAAATCTCAGTTGACAAGGGTAGCACTGTACAGAGTATTCTTGATACAGCAGCTCTTGACGTAACTTACACAGCAGAGGGTGCTGTCGCATCTGTAAAGGGTGAAAGCACAGTTACTTCATCTCAGTGGCAGTATGCAGTTGACGGCGCTATCAAGACTGATGCAGTAAGTGCTTACATAGTGGAAAATGATGCAGGAATCATCCTCTTCAATGCAACTCAGGATGCAGTTATTCCCTCTTTTGATGCAGAAGAAGTTGAAATTTCAGGTGTTATCAAATTTGAAGGTACTGACAAGACAGGCGCAAAAGCTCCCATTGCAAACGCAACGGTCAAATGGGAAACAAAGTCAGGCTATGTTACATACACAACTGACAAAGACGGTAAAATCTACCTTCCACAGGACGTTCTTACAAAAGGCGACCACACTGTAGAAATCAGCAAAACAAACGCTTATGGTGTTCCCATGGTAGTTCGTTTCGATGCAGGCACAGAAATCGAAGTTGAAGAGCTTGAAGACAACGCAGGAGAGGTTAAAACTCTTTTTGAAGAAATTTATGATTTCCTCTATTCAATCCTTAAAGGTGTTGTTGAAGTATGGGCATTCTATTTCAATCAGATCGGCAGTCTTTTCGGCATTGGTAGTGCAGCATAATAATTTATGGTAAAATTTTAAAGTCCTCTTCGGAGGACTTTATTTTTTTTTACAGTTGATTTTTTCAGTTTCAGGATATATAATTAATTTCAGTAAATGCAAGGAGAGATAAAATGTACAGCTACAGAAAAGTTAAAGACGATATTTATATGATCGGTGCAAGTGACAGACGTCTTGCACTCTTCGAAAATGTTTATCCCATAAAGGACGGCGTTTCTTACAACTCATATTTTATTGACGATGAAAAAACAGTTGTGCTCGATACTGTTGACAAGGCAGTAAGCGGAGTTTTCTTTGAGAATATCAGGCATTTGCTGAACGGAAGACACCTTGATTATCTTATTGTCAACCATATGGAGCCTGACCACTGCGCAATGATTGCTGATACTGTTCTTCGCTACCCCGATGTTAAAATAGTAGGTAATGCAAAAACGCTTACAATGATTGAAAACTTTTTCGGAAAGCTCAATGAGGAAAATTTTGTCACTGTCAGCGAGGGCGACGAGCTTGTGACAGGTAAGCACGTATTTACTTTTGTTACGGCTCCCATGGTACACTGGCCTGAGGTAATGGTAACTTACGATAAGACTGACAAAATCCTCTTTTCTGCAGATGCTTTCGGCTCGTTCGGCGCACTTGACGGCAATATTTTCGCAGACGAAATTGATTATGACAAATCAAAAATTGACGAGGCAAGAAGATATTATACAAATATCGTAGGCAAATACGGCGCACAGGTGCAGGCTCTGCTGAAAAAGGCAGGCGGTATTGAAATTGATATGATCTGCCCTCTTCACGGACACATTTTCAGAAAGGATTTTGCATTCCTTCTTGAAAAGTACGATTTGTGGAGCAGATACGAGGCGGAAGAAAAGGCAGTTGTTATCGCCTACGCATCAATTTACGGCAATACAGAAAATGCAGTTTCAGTTCTTGCAAATATGCTTGCTGATAACGGCGTAAAAAATATCAGGGTTTACGATGTTTCCGTAACAGACCCCTCATTTATTTTGTCAGAATGCTTCAGAGCAAGCCATCTTGTTTTCGCAAGCTCAACCTACAACGGCGGAATTTTCCCGAAAATGGAAACACTTCTTCTTGATATCAAGGCTCATGCTCTTCAGAACAGAAAAGCATATATTATGGATAACGGCTCATGGGGTGCAGTTGCAGGCAGAAAGATGGAAGAAATTCTCACATCTCTCAAAGGCTTTGAGGTCAGCGAAGAAAAAATTTCAATAAAGTCTGCTCTCAAAGAAGAACAGCTTGAAAGCCTTGAAAAACTTGCAGAAAAAATTTCTGCTGAGGTAATTTAAAATGAAAAAGGTTATATGTGTTATATTTTCTTTATGTTTTCTGTTTTCCGTTTTTTCTGTTGCAGGTGTTGTTTCTTCAGCGGAAAACTATGTAACTGAAATGCCTGAGCTGAAAGAATATGGCTTTGTTACCGTGGATGACGGGACAGAAATTGAATACGGTATTTACGGGAATTTAAATGCAGAGCCTATAGTTCTTCTTCCATGCAACGGCGGAGAAATGCACAACCTTGACTCAAGTGTTCTGCCTGAACTTGCATGTCACTTTAAAGTTATTACAGTATCACCGAGAGGTACAGGCGCTTCCGGACGGGGAAACTGTGAACTCACTTTTGAAAGGGAAGCACAGGACCTTGCGTGTATGCTTGATGAAATGAACATTGAAAAGGCTCATTTCTTCGGTTACAGTGATGGAGGAAATCTTGCGATTGTTTTTGCAGTGAATTATCCTGACAGAGTTCTTTCTCTTGTTCCTGTAGGCGCAAATATCAGCCCGTGGGGCACAAAAATCAACAGTCAGATTCCCATTATCACAAAGTATATAAAGTATGCTGTCGAAGCATGGATAACAAAAGACCCTGAAATCGAACTAAAACGCGATATACAGAAAATGATGGTTACTGAGCCCTCACTTAAATTCAGCGATTTAGAAAAAATCACTGCTCCCACACTTAATATTTACGCAGATGATGATATGATGTATCCGTGGCATTCACAGAGAATTACAAAGTCAATTCCGGGCGCAACGGAGTTGAGAGTTGCCGACTCAGGTCATTCTGATATTCTTGAATTCAGGGATGAGCTTTTTACGGCGATGTTTGAACTTTACAGAGGGATAGGAGCGATGTAAAATGAAAAAGGTTATCAGTCTGTTTCTTGCTTTGACCGTTATGGTAACAGCTTTTGCAATGTTCGGGATTTCTTCATCAGCAGAAGGCTACGCAACAGAAATGCCCGAACAAAAAGAACACGGCTTTATCACTGCACGTGACGGTGCAAAAATCGAATATGCAATTTACGGCGATATGGAAGCAGAGCCTCTTGTGATGCTTCCTTGTAACGGCAATGATATGCACAATTTCGACGGAACTCTTCTCCCTGAAATGGCAGAGCATTTCAAAGTAATTACAGTCTCTCCCAGAGGTACGGGCGCATCAGAGCGCGGTGAGGGTGAGCTTACCTTTGACGTTGAAAGCGATGACCTTCTTTTCCTTTTAGATGAGCTGGGCATTGAAAAAACACATCTTTTCGGCTTCTCTGACGGCGGAAATTTAGCGATAGTTTTCACCGTTCAGCACGGTGACAGAGTTCTTTCACTCATTCCCATGGGAGCCAACATCAACGCATGGGGCACTAAAATCACCAATCAGATAGGCATTGTTTTTGAATACTGGATGCTTTGCATTGAAGCGAAGAGGACAAATGACCCTGCCGTTGCGCTTAAACGCGATATTCAGGGAATGATGGTAGGTCAGCCAAATCTTACCTTCAAGGATCTGGAAAATATCAATGTTCCGACACTGAACATTTTCGGTCAGAGCGATATGATGTACCGCTCTCATTCAAAGAAAATAACAAAATCAATTCCCGGCGCTGAGGAGCTTATGGTCAAAGGCGGCGGACACTCAAGCTGTTTTGACTACACACACGAAATTCTCCTGCCGAGGATTCTTGAGTTTTACGAAAACCTTTAAAATTTGAAATGCAGACAAACTTTACACGGTTTGTCTGCATTTTTTGTTAATGCCTGTCATATTTATTTATGAGGTGATAAATTTGTCAGGTATGTTTAAATTCTGCGTGATTGCTTCTCTTGCAATTGCCTGTCTTATTGTAATTATTTCCGCTTTTAAAACAAGGCGTTTCATTTCCTGTCTTTTTCTCAGTGCCCTGCAGGGAATCGCCGCGATTTTTGCCGTAAATGCGCTGGGACTTGTAACGGGACTTCATCTTTCACTCAACGGCTATACTGTCGCCGCGTCGGTAATCGGAGGTACACCTGCGGTAATCGGAATGATAGTGACGGAGATTCTGTTTCTTTGAAACTGATGCAGAATTCAGAGTGCAAGGTGCAGAGCTTAGAATAAAAACAAGGTCAATATTAGCTTTCAATCCTGAACCACAACAAGACTGTACTTTTTCGCTTCTTTTTTTTCGGAGTCTGTAAGAGTAAGTGTGTTATCCTCAATTTCGTATGTATATCTGCTTGTAATTTCCTTTGAATAAACGGAAAGTGTTATTGAAATTTCTTTTTCGGATTTGTCATAGGCATATGTGCCCTCAAGTGAGCCTTTATATACAGTTTCAATAACGGGAAGCTTTTCGCCGTCAATATAAACCTTCATGCTTCCGTCCTCACGGAAGGTATAGCTTCCGCTGTCAGAGGCGGAAATCCATGTGCCTGCGAGGGGATTGGCGTTTGCCTTGTTTACAATGATTATTATTGAAACTATGAGTGCAACAATAAACGCACAGATAAGCGAAAGTACGATTATGCCCTTTGTTTTTCTCTTCATAAATAAACACCTTTCTTTCACTCTTCCATTATATCAATAAACGCCCGGAAATACAAGTTTAAAAATTATTAAAAAATACCGAAACTATTGATTTTGAAAATTATCGTAGTATAATATCACTGGTGATTTATTTTGGGAAGAATGCACGATTTATATAAAAAAACATATTGTCTTTCCGAGGAGCTGGACGGAGAATATTTCAACTGTGTAAGAGATTATTATTATACGGAAGAATTTCAGAGCATGAAACCCTATATCCAGCACGGTTCAATTGACAGAATCCAGCATATCAACAGCGTATCATACATGTCTTACAGAATAGCCAAAAAGCTGAAGCTTGATTTTTACAGAACGGCGAGGGGAGCCCTTCTTCACGATTTGTTTTATTACGACTGGCACGACCCTGACCCGTCTCACAGACTTCACGGATATTTTCACCCCGGCTTTGCTCTTAAGAATGCAAGAGAGCTGAGTACAAAAAATGAGCTTGAGCTGACTCTTCTCGAGGAAAATATTATTCACAGACATATGTTTCCGCTGACTGTTATTCCCCCGAAATTTAAAGAATCAATCCTTGTTTGCCTTGTGGACAAGTATGTTGCAACAAAGGAAATTATAATCTGTTCATCTGAGAAGAGAAGTGAAAAATTTTTTGCCGAAGTGAAAGGGAAGGTGAAATAATGGAAAAAGTCGTAGAATATATTCTTTTCTTTTTCTTTTACAGTGTAATCGGTTGGATTGCCGAGGTGATCTATTGTTATATAAAGGATAAAAAGTTTACAAACAGAGGCTTCCTTTTCGGCCCCATCTGCCCGATTTACGGAACAGGCGCACTGAGTATGCTTATAACGCTTTCATGGTGTAAGGATATCCGTATCGGAAATTTTCTTATAGGACCTGTCCTTGTTTTCTTTATCGGTGTGGTTGTGTGTGATATTGTTGAGTATCTGACCAGCTTCCTTATGGAAAAGCTTTTCCATGCAAGATGGTGGGACTACAGCAAGAAAAAATTCAACCTTCACGGCAGGATCTGTCTTGAACACAGCACTTACTGGGGAATTTTCTCCGTTGCACTGATTTATCTTGTTCATCCTTTCGGTGCGGCAAAGCTTGCGCTTCTCATTCCATACGAATGGAAAGTGAGAATTATGTGCGTTATTCTTACAATTTTTGCCCTTGACCTTGCAAGAGCAGTGAAGAACGCAATTGACGTTAAGAAAATCACAGATAAATATAAGGCGATCAAGGAAAAAATCTCATCTTATACTTCACGCGTGTCTGAAAATCTTAAGGACAATTCACTTTTGTCAATCAAGGATGAGGTTATATCCCAGCTTAAAGACCTGAAAAAACAGATTACAGGTGAAAGAACGGACAAAAAAGGCAAAAAGAGATTCAACCGTATGTTTAAAAACAATCCTCACATTATGGATTCGCTGAAAGAGCAGATTGAAAAAATCGAAAAAGCAATATCTGAGATGTTCAGATAGTTTTTGTCTTATCGGTTCAGACTTTTGCGGTGCGAAAGTGCCTGTACTTGACTTTATGTGAAACAAAAGGTATAATACATCTGTATATGTATTGAAAGGTAGGTGAGGCATTGCCCCGCAAAAGCGAGGTTGCCGAATTTATGAAAAAGATTAAATCAATCATCGCAATTCTCCTTGCAGTGTTCGTTGTTTTTGCATCGTGCGTTGCAGTCAATGCGGCATCAGCATCAATTTCCGCTTATGCAGGCAAAACGAATGTGACACAGGGAGATACTGTTACCGTAACAGTCAGCCTTAATTCAAGCTCAGGAATTTCAGGTATTAATTTCACATTGACCTATAATTCATCCCATCTTGAATATCAGTCAAGCTCTATCGGAGGAGCAGGTGATGCTTTCTCTCTTAAAAATGCAAACCAGAGCGGCTCATCGATAAAGGGCGCGTTTATGAATGTTGACGGCAGTACAGTTACATCTACAGGTACTCTTGCCACGATTACCTTCAAGGTGATTTCAAGTGCGAGTGTAAGTTCTCCGCTGTCACTTTCCGCTTCTGCAACTGACAGTGCAGCAAACACAGTTTCTGTCAGCGCAAGCGGAACTACTCTGACGATCGCTTCGGCAACGGCAAACACTACAACTACAACCAAGCCTTCAACAAGTGCTACCACCGCAAAACCGACAACCACGAAGCCTACGACAACAAAACCCACTACTACCGAGACTACAACAGAAGGCGAATCAACTACAAAAATTATTGCAACTGAAACAATTGCAGTATCTGTGGGAAATGTCTATCAGCTTGCTAAGCCTTCTTCAATGTCAGGAAGCGTGTCTTATTCTTCAAGCAAAAGATCTGTTGCAACCGTTACCGATGCGGGTGTTATTTCAACTGTCGCAAAAGGCATGACAACAATTACTGCTGTCAGTGAAAACGGAGTTACAAAAACATGGCTCCTTATTGTAGGTGACGGCTCAACGGTTGAAAAAGAAGATGAAAGCACAACCCTTACAGATGAAGAAACAACAACAGAGCTGCAGGTTATCGGCAGTGTTACGGAAGCAGACACAACCGAGGAAGAAACAACTGCGGAAACAGAGGATACAGGTAAAAAGGATAAGGGCGATGAAACCTTCCGTCTTATCTTCGGTACAGGAGCAGTTGTTGCAGTGCTTATAATAATCATTATCGTTGTTTCAATGATAAGAAAAAGAAGAAGTTTTGTAGAATAAAATGCTTTTTACGGCAGTCAGGTTAGTGCCTTGACTGCCTTTTTCTTTTAATAAAATTTCATTTTTTACCAAAATTCATAATTGAAAATTAATGAAATCTACATTCTTTTTAAGAAAATAGCAAACTGTATTTGAAACGGTATCTGAGTAATCCGACAAATTAAACCGTTCTTGTTGGGAGATTCAACAAAATTCTGCAGAAATATAAATAACTTATGAACAAATCATTATATTTTTTTAATAAATCTTTTAAACCTTGACAAAAGACGTGAAAAATTAGTATAATGGATAGCAATGATGATATAAAATGGAGAGTCTGTATTGAATGTTAGAAGAGTGAAATTCGGCACTTTTCAGCACGAAAAAACAGGTTTTTTACATGTTTTAAGGAGTGATTATGTGAGCTTGAAATACGGCCGATGGGTTAGAGGCGGAAAGCCCGCAACAAAAAAATTTGATATGCTCGAACCACCTCATAAACAGGCAATGTATTTTATGCCCCTTGTCTGGGCTTTCTCGGATTTGCAGAAAAATATCCACAGAGCAAGACTTCACAAAGTTAATATGGAAGGAATCAAACCTCCCTACATTCTTATTTGCAATCACAATGCTTTCTTTGATTTCTATATTATGAGCAGAATGATTATGCCCGACAGAGGTTATTTCCCTGCAGCAGTTGATGACTATATCGGAAGAGAATGGCCTCTTCGTCAGCTCGGTGCAATTCCTAAGAGAAAATATACCGCTGACCTGAGTATTATCAGAAACTGCAAAAAGGCAATTCAGGACGGACAGATTTTCGGTATTTACGCAGAGGCAAGATATTCTCACTGCGGTAAGACTGAGGTTATTCCCGATTCTGTAGGACAGATGTGTAAGTATCAGAACGTGCCTGTCGTTACTCTTAAAATGTCAGGACACCATCTCTACCAGCCTTTCTGGAACTCAAAGAGAAGATATATCAAGCCTGTTGAAGCGACAATGACTTGTATCTATAAGCCTGAGGAGCTTAAAACAGCTTCTGCTGACGAAATCAACGCAAAAATCAGAGAGTATCTCTATAATGATGATTTCAGATGGCAGTATGAAAATAAAATCAGAATTCCCTACAAGAACCGTGCAAAGGGACTTCATAAGGTGCTTTACCAGTGTCCCGCTTGCATGACGGAATATAAGATGAAATCAGAGGGCTCAAAGGTTTACTGTGAGCATTGCGGAAAAAGCTGGACCCTGGGTGAATACGGTGACCTTAAGGCGGACAAGGGTGAAACCGAGTTTAAATTCCCCACCGATTGGTACGATTGGGAACGCGAGCAGGTTAAGAAACAGGTTCTCGACGGCACATACCGTCTTGAGTGTGACTGCGATGTAAATGATTTGCCTAATGCAAAGGGCTTTGTTCACATCGGCCACGGTAAGCTTGTTCATGACATGAACGGTTTCAAGGTTGAAGTTACAAGGGAATACGATAACGAGCCGATGAAAATGGAAATTCCTGCAGCAATGCAGTATGCTTGCCATATCGAGTATGACTACCGTTTCGGTAAGAGACGTGACTGTATCGACCTTAACACAATGGAAGACACATGGTATGTCTTCCCCGAAAACTGCGAGTTCTCAGTGACTAAGGTAGCACTTGCAACAGAAGAAATTTTCAATGAAATCGAGCGTAAACGTAAGGCGGAAGCAGCCGCACGTAAGGCGAACAAATAATTTTTGATACGTTTTATGAAAAGGACAGAAAAATGAAAACAAAAAACTATTGTAACCACACGCGCATAAGGAAGAATTATCCTCTTTATGATACAATAACTGCTGAGGTGGTAATAGATATAATCAATCATGCGGCAACTCATTACGGTGAGAAAAATGCTTTTCAGATTCCTGTTTCCGGGAAAGATGATATTTTCAAAACCTATAAAGAGTTCGGCAGTGAAATTGAAGGTCTTGGTACATTCATCCTTTCAAAAGGACTGAAAAAGGAAAAAATTGCTATTCTCGGTGAAAATAGTTACGAATGGCTGCTCGCTTATTTTGCAATACTGGGCAGCGGCAACACAGCCGTTCCTCTTGACAGGGACCTTCCTGCAGAAGATTTACTTTATAATGTTAAAAACAGTGGTTGTAAAGCTGTTATCTATTCACCTGTTTATGCCGATGTTGCCGAAAAATTCAAGGAACTTGATTCAGGCATTGAACTTTATTTTTCAAAGGCAGATATGTCTTCGTTTATCGAAGAGGGCAGAAAACTTGTAGCATCAGGTGATTCAGGTTTTAAGAATGCAGATGTAAAGCCTGATGATCTGGCAGCAATTGTATATACATCAGGCACTACAGGTAAGAGCAAGGGCGTTATGCTCACTCAGCGCAATATTGCATCAAATGCAGTTTCAGCCTGCCGTAATGCACAGGGTGAGGGATGCGGTGTTCTGGCACTTCCCCTTCATCATACTTTCGGTATGGTTGCGAACGTCCTTGTTCCCTTTATCTTTGAGGCATGCATCTATATGACAACAAGCCTCAGAAATATTCAGTCAGATATGGTGAAAATCGGTGCAACTGCTGCTTTCTGCGTTCCTCTTATGGCAGAGCTTATTTACAAGAAGGTATGGGCAACCGCTAAGGAAAAGGGCAAGGAAGAAATTCTGAAAAAGGGTATCAAAATCAGCAATACTCTTATGAAATTCGGAATTGACGTAAGAAGAAAGCTCTTTGCAGAGGTACATGAGGCTCTCGGAGGAAATCTTGAGCTGTTCATCTGCGGCGGTGCTCCTCTCAGCGAAAAAATGGCTTTTGAGCTTACATCAATGGGCCTCAATGTTCTCAACGGCTACGGCATTACAGAGTGTTCTCCCATTGTTTCTGTTAACAGAAACTTTGCTAACCGTTTCGGCAGCGTAGGTCAGATTCTTGACTGTAACGAGGTTAAAATCAACAATCCCAACGAAGAGGGCGTAGGCGAAATTTACGTCAGAGGCTCTAACGTTATGGTTGGTTATTATAATGACGAGGAAGCGACGAAAGAAGCTTTTGATGACGGCTGGTTCAAAACAGGCGACTTAGGTTATGTGGACAAGGACGGGTTCCTTTTTGTAACAGGCAGAATCAAGAACCTTATTATCCTCTCAAACGGCAAGAACGTTTCGGCAGAGGAACTTGAGGAAAAACTTCTTGATGAAATCAGTTATATCGGTGAAGTTATTGTTTATGATGAGAATGATAAAATCACTGCTGAGGTTTTCCTTGATGAGAACGCAGACCCTGAAGCAAAGGAAAAAATAAAGAAGGATATCAAAGCAATCAATATAAAGCTTCCTTCATATAAGAAAATTGCGAAAACAAAGATTCGTGATGAGGCTTTCCCGAAAACGACAACAATGAAAATCAAAAGAAATTATAAAAAGAAAAAATAACGGAGGAAAAGAAAATGGAAGAAAAAATGATAGCAGAACTCAAGGCGATTATCGAGGAATACACAGACGAGGCACTTCCTGAAATCACAATGGAAACAGCTCTCACTGCAGATTTCGGTCTCAACTCTTTTGAGCTTTTTGAGATCATCTGTAAGATCGAGGAAAAATATAACGTAACAATCCCTGACAGAGTGCTTATGTCATTCGCATCAGTAGGCGACGTTGTAAATTACCTCATGGAAGCAACAAAATAAGAATATATCAGAAGGGAGAGTCACAGGACTCTCCTTTTTGTTGTTTTATCGCAGAGACTGTTGTAAGGGTCTCCACGCCCTTCTGTATAAATTTAATAAAATTCTCGCAGAACATCAGAATCGCAAAAATCCCTTCGTCATCGCCAAGTGAAGGAATCCCCGATGAGATTCTTCGCTTACGCTCGATAATGACACATCGGGCATCGTGAAACGAAGGCTCTCACGGGATTTTTATCGGAAATTATTGACTTACCTTTGCTGATTTTATATAATTAATTATACATTTACCTCAGGAGGTAACAGAATGAAAAAAGTATCAATCAAAATCATGTCAATCGTTCTCTGCTTTGCACTTCTCTTCACAGGCGGAGCGGTCAGTGCGTCTGCAGCGGACGTAAGCGCGCAGTCAGCAGTGGCTCTTCAGGAGGAAAGCGCAGGCGGCGGAATTATGAAAGTGCTTTACAATGCTCTTAATGTTGTTGTCGAAGTGCTTGTCAGCACAATTTGTAAGATTTATCCCAACCCCAAAGAGTGGCAGTCAATAGACGAATATGACAGCGACGAGGTCGGTTTCATGGCAGGCCGTGAAAATTATCAGACAGAGGCAAAAGAGGGTAATAAATGGCTCCTCGGTTATGCAAGCCGCTCAATTGTCCCCGAAGATATTGCTGACGGCAAATACTACATCGGCCGTGACCTTACGGTGCGTATTGCAAAAGACGTTTACGATGATAACAGAATCAGAGTAACTGCAATTGACGACAACAGCGGTGAGGGTGTTGTAGTTCTTGGTTCAATCGACTCTCTCGGCGTAACATCAGCAGACGTTCGCACGATCCGTAAAGCAATCATCGCATACTGTGAAGAAAACAACATCAAAGTTGCCAGTATCAACATTACGGCAACTCATTCACACTCAGCACTTGATACACAGGGTGTTGCAACAGAGTTCTTCAAGAAGCTTGCAGGTAACTTCTGGGCAAATCTTGTCGGAAGCACTTCCGAGCTTCCCGGACTTGAAGCTGCAGCAGAATTTAAAGATTTCTTTATTGCAAAGTCAATCGAAGCAGTAAAAGAAGCTCTCGGTAACATGGAGGAGGGCGAGCTTTACTACGCATCAGTTGACACCGGCTCAATAATAGAGGACAAACGCGACCTTATCGCAAAGGAAGATCTTCAGAAAACTGCAGTTCTTCACTTTGTTCCCGATAATGCAGAGTCGGAAGGTACATATATTGCTGATATCTCATGCCATGCAACATCATTCAGTGCAAGCCACGGCTACATTACAGGCGACTATATCTATTATCTTGATAAATATATCAGAGAACAGACAGGCGACAATACCGTTATGGTTGCAGGTGCTCTCGGTCAGGTTTCAAGAGATATTGAATATTCAGAAGAGGGCATGGACGAGTATACTGCTCTCGGTGCAGAGTCAGATGCCCTCGGCTCAGCGTTCGGCAAGTTGATTCTTGAAGCAGATTACGGCGAGCCTCTCGCGCCTGTTCTCAACGCAGTGCATAAAGAAATTTTTATCGAGCCCGAAAACAGTATTCTTGTTCTTGCTTGCGAAATCAAGCTTGTAAACAACAAGGTTTTCTATGACGGACTTCTTTTCAAGACTTTCTATATGCCCTCAGAAATCGGATATCTTGAATTCGGCAACAAGGTAGCTCTTGCACTCTTCCCCGGTGAGCTTTATCCCGAGGTTTTCCTTGGTAATGATATTACAGGCGGTGTTACATGGGACGGCACACAGTGGCAGTATGACAGCCTTGCAGACGAAGTTGAAGGCGTTGATACTTATGCTGTAAGCCTTGCAAATGATGCTCTGGGCTATGCAGTTACAGATAATAACTTTGCGTTTATGGGACACATCATCGGCGAAGAAATCGCAGACGAGGTGCTTTCGATCGGCAAGCACATTGCCTCCTTCTATGTAAGTAACTACCTTACAATGATTGATGAAATGAAATAAACAAAAATAGGGCACACAGAGCGTGTGCCCTTGGCTTTTAAGCAGAGCTTTATGAAAAATATGCGGATTTTACTCCTGGACCGACAGCTCTTACAGAGGCATGTGCAGACAAAATTGAAAGAAAGGTGAGAGGATAAATGGATAAAATCAAAGTATGGTTTCCAAGATTCATGTCAGTAATACTTGCGTTTTTTACGGCGGTGTGCTCAGCGCCTGTGTTTTCCTTCCCTGTATATCAGCCTGTGCTTATTGCTGATTTTACAGAAACAGAAAGAGAAATTTCAAGCGGCGCATCGGGATACCTTTACGGCATTGCGGAAGAAGGAGTGCCTTCAAAAAACATGACGGAAAGCGTTGATATCAGCACCGTTGTTCAGAAAGCACCTGACGGACTTCAGCATCCTATCGGTGACATTTCACACGTTGAAAGTCAGCTTGAAAACACGGATTATAACATAGTTTATCTTCAGGACGCTTACGATACATGGTACTATTGCCATGACGAAATCAATGAGAAGAGAAAAGCAGGTACATACGATTGGGAAAGCCATGTGAGAGAGGATTTTCTTCCCCGTGTCAGAAAGATCGTAAACACGCTTTCACAGAAAAATTACAGCGAAAAAACTGTTTACTGCCTTTATAATGAAACAGATAACGGTGTATGGTTCGGTACGACAGTAGTGAATGAAGACGGCTATGTGTGGGGAAATTATGACGAAGCGGGCAGACAGAATTTTTACGAGGCTTGGAAAATAACATATGATGAAGTGAAGAAGATAAATCCCGATGCACTTATCGGCGGTCCCGGATTTTACGAATACAGCCACTGGAAAATCGAAGAATTTCTTACATACTGTGTTCAGAACGACTGCGTTCCCGAAATCATGATTTATCACGAGCTTTCAGATAACAGTATTTATAACTGGCAGGCAAATGTTGAGGATTACAGAAAAATTGAGAAAAATCTCGGCATAGAAGAGCTTCCCGTTATTGTCAGTGAATACGGCAGAATGCAGGATAACGGAATGCCGGGCAAAATGCTCCAGTATATTACACAGATTGAGCTTTCAGATGTTTATGCCGACAATGCTTACTGGCGTCTTGCAAATAACCTTTGCGACGTTGCGGCAGACGATAATTCTCCTAACTCAAACTGGTGGGTTTACCGCTGGTATGCCGATATGTCAGGTGCTCTGGCAGAGATAGAATACGTTGATATCTTCAAGTCAAATGTCGGCAAGGCTCTCAGCGGAAAGAGTGACCTTTATTCACAGGGCTTTATGGGACTTGCGTCAAAAACAGATGACAAAATTGATGTTATCTGCGGCGGTACTGACGGCAAAGTGAGAGTAAAAATAAAGGGTCTTGAAGAAAGCACATTTGACGGCAAAGAAGTTTTAGTTACTCTTGAAGGTGTATTTTATAAAGGTCTTACGGGTATTGTATCAGAGCCTGAGAAGATAATGCAGTACAAAGCAAAGGTAAGGAACGGCTCTGTTACAATTAATCTGCCTGAAATTCAGTCGGAAAATGCTTACCACATTACCGTCACCGAATGGGACGAAAATGCAGAAGTTTACGATAACTCTTCCTCTCTTCCGCAGAGATTTGAAGCGGAGCACGGAACACTTCTCGGTGATGCTTATACTTATGACAGTGCTTATGCCACAACGGGCGAAACCTACGGCATGGTCGGCGGAATGGAGAAAGCAGGGGACGGCGTGAAAATGGAAATCACAGTTCCCGAAAGCGGTGAGTATGACCTTGCCGTAATCTACGGTAAGGCAAATGACGGAAACGGTAAAGAGGGCAGAATTTCCGGAAAGGTTAATTTCTCCCTTGACGGCGAAGAGCAGATTCTCACGCTCTCAAATACGATAAAGAGCGAATACACAGATTTTATTACAGTCACATCTTATCTTGAAAAAGGAACTCACACCCTTGAATTTACAAATAATGAAGGCACTTATGTTATAGACAGTGTGCTTGTTTCAAGGACGGAAGAAACTGAAGAAATCTGCATTATTCCCGATGAGGACAGAACAACAGGTAATATCGTTTCTTATCTTGCCGTTGCACCTTATGACGGCTATTACAGATTTGAAACAGATGCAGAAAGCTTTGAAGTGAATGATAATAAGGCTGAAAAAGGCGAGTATGTATATCTTCCGCGAGGTCTCAATTTCATCGACCTTGAAAACGGTGAAAAACTCAAAATCACAAAAACCGACACTGCATCAGATAGGATAATTTCCGCAAAGGATATTACTCTTTCAGACGGTGCATGTCTTACAGAGGATTATATCTGCAATATTTCAAACCTTTCGGGTAAAGGCGAATTTACTGTAAATGCCGAAAAGGAAGGCACATATTATCTCACATTCACTTATTCAAACAACGATGAAAACGGTGTACACAGTTATAATGTTGACCTTGTTGAAAGATATGTAACTGTGTCAGTGAATGGCGAAAGTCATGACCTTTACTGCAGAAATACATATAGCTGGGAAACCTACAAAACAGTGTCCCTTGCAGTGAATCTTGCAGAGGGAGAAAACAAAATCACCCTCACAAACAGCGGAAACAGAAATTTCAACGGAAACGAAACATACATTCCTCACATTAAAGAAATTTCAGTAAATCCTTTGGTGAAATAAGGCGAGAAAGTGAAATATGAAAATGTTGTAAAAGGTGAGTTTCTGTCACGTCCCAACAGGTTTATCGCAAAGGTACTGTTTGACGGAAAAGAGGAAACTGTCCATGTGAAGAATACAGGCAGATGCCGTGAGCTTCTTACAGACAGGGCAGAGGTTTTTCTCGAAACTTCAAAAAATCCCGAAAGGAAAACAAAGTACGATTTAATCGCCGTCAGAAAAGGGGAAAAGCTTATAAATATGGACTCGCAGGTTCCCAATGATGTAGTAGAGGAATGGTTGAAAAAGGGAAATCTGTTTTCGGAAAACGCCTGCATCCGCCGAGAGGTGACAAAGGGCAAATCCCGTTTTGATTTTTATATTGAAGATGAAAATGACAAGATTTTTCTTGAAGTGAAAGGTGTTACCCTTGAAAATGACGGAGTCTCCATGTTTCCCGATGCGCCTACAGAAAGGGGAGTCAAGCACATAAACGAACTGATTTCCCTGACATACGAGGGGTACAGGTGCTATATATTGTTTGTAATTCAGATGGAAGACGTATTCCTTTTTAAGCCAAACGATGTAACGCATAAAGAATTCGGTGATGCTTTGCGCTCAGCACAACAAAAAGGCGTAAAAATTCTTGCATACAACTGCAAGGTCAGTACAGATTTAATTGAGATTTTTAATGAAATTGAGGTATCATTGGATGAATAAACCTGTTAGAGAAGTAGTGACAGCGCTTATAAGAGATGGTGATAAAATTTTAATCTGTCGGCGGCCGCCCCATAAAGGAAATCCCTTAAAATGGGAGTTTGTGGGCGGAAAAAGGGAGAAAGGGGAAACTTCGGAGCAAGCTCTCAAAAGAGAATGCAGAGAAGAGATGTCTGTGGGTGTCAAAGTGGGAGAAAAAATCATTTCCGTTACCCATGAATACCCTGATATAACAGCCCATATCACACTTTTCAGTGCTCAAATTACAGATGGCACTCCGAAACTCCTCGAACACGTAGAAATGAAGTGGATAAAAGTGGAGGAGATTGATTCTTTCGACTTTTGCGTGGCAGACAGTGCAATATTGGAAAAAGTGAAAAGCCTTTGAGAATGCAGGGTGCAGAATGTCGGGCCTGCGGGCAAAAAATTATATTGCAATGATTGAAACCTGCGTAGGGCGAGGGCTTGCTCTCACCGCAAAATTACTCAAAAATCCCTGTCCGGTTTTTCTCGTTTGTCTGAGATTTACGGACAGGGATTTTTTTATTTTATATCAATATTAACTCCGTTTACTTCAACGCCTGTGTTTGCTTTTATCATTATGTATTTCACGCCGTCTATGATCTGCGTTGAAACAAGGTCTGTTCTTTCGGGGTTTACTTTAATCTGCACGTCAGGTGTTATAAGCTCAAATTTTTTGAGGTTGACAACGGCCTTAGGCGGGATTTCTGCACCCTCGCCGAACTGCTCGTCAAATTTATCTTCAAAGCTGACAACTTTTTCTTCGTCAACTCCGCAGCTTTCAAAAACTTCTCTGAAGGTTTCCTTTGAAAGCAGAAGAGGCTCTTCCGCTTTTGCAAGCTTGTGCTCCTGTACCATAACGGAAACGTGGTCGTGTACTGTTTTCATAACCTCAAAGTCACATTCGTCCTCAAGTGTTTCCTTAAGGCAGTTGCCTAAATTATCCTTCTTTTCCTGTGAAGATGCGGGAACGTCAACACCGAAAATATTTTCCACAAAAGAGGGGTGAACGTCTGCGGTATCACGCGTGTAGAAAAGAACATTGTAGATGTTTGTCGCCCTGTCATCAAAGGTGGGGAACATAAACCCAAGGTCGGGATTTGCAAGAACGGAATAGTTGTCAAAGCTTCTGAAAGTACCGTCATATTCGCGGAAGTAAAGACCTGTATTTAAATCCTTTACAGGGCAGATACTGCAGACAATATAGGAAAACTGAGCGGATGAATCTTCCTTTTCACCGTCTGCTGTGTATGAGAAAACGTCGTATGTATCGTGGATAAGAAGAATTGCAAAATTCCCCTCAAAGCTTACGCTTTCAATAACTGTTTCGTAAAAACGGGTGAGAAGCTCATCGTCTTTGAGCTGAGAATCTCTCAGTGCCATCAGCATTTTGTGCTGCTCGCTTTCCATGGCTTCTACTGCACCGTATTCAAGGTCAAGCAGGTTTATTCCGAGAGAACCTGAAAGAGATTTTCTCATTACACCTAAAATTTTCTCGCTTTCCTCGGTTGAGCACTGCGCAACTGACTGGCTGAACTGAGAAATGATAGTTTTTTCTGAATTAACCATGCAACCTTTAAGGCTGATAATATTGTTTTTGTCAGGACGGAAACGCCGTCTGATTTCCCGTATTTCTTTATCTGTCATGTTTTTTCTCCTCAAAATAATGTAGAAAAATTATACCACTTCTGATAGGGGAAAATCAATATATTTTTTGCCTGACGGATTCTTTTACATGAATTTTTAAATATATCTTAGGGGCTATTCCCGTAGGGCAGAGCCTTGGTCCTGCCGTCGGTTTCTCAGTGCATACTTTTTGAAATATCAATTCCATATTTAATTGTTGTTTCAAAAAGTATGCAACCCCCGAAGTTTTCGGGTTTTTTTGTGTTGAAACCATGGGATTTTTTTGTTATAATATGTAAGGTGATAGAATGAAAAATTACTGTGTCCGTTTTTGAC
The DNA here is from genome assembly GCA_964507395.1 of uncultured Eubacteriales bacterium. Taxonomy (GTDB): domain Bacteria; phylum Bacillota; class Clostridia; order Oscillospirales; family Acutalibacteraceae; genus SIG575. The sequence goes on from CAZDQE010000017.1 coordinate 30,153, forward strand.
AGTGAAAATGATTTCCTTGATTACATCCGGTTTTATATAAAAGGCCGTATGGTTGACTACATAATCGACACCGAAACGCAGAAAGTCATCAGCGGAAACACTTTTCCCGAAAGCTTTGCTGAATATTGGAAATTTATCAGACAGGAAAACGAAAAGGATAAATTGTTTTTCAATAAAACTTATTTTTGGAGAGATTTGAATGACCGTACTTATGTTTATTTTTGCCGTTTTTGCAATTTTGGGCGCAATTGACAGAATAATCGGCAACCGTTTCGGCATCGGCAAGGAATTTGAAAAAGGCATTATGGCAACAGGCTCACTTGCCCTTTCTATGGTCGGTATGATTTGCATTGCCCCTGCATTTACAAAAATTCTGATTCCCGTTATAACTCCTGCGGCAAACTTTTTCCGCTTCGACCCCTCTGTTATAATCGGCTCAATTCTTGCAAACGATTTAGGTGGTGCCAGCCTTGCACAAAGTCTTGCAAATGATTCTCTTGTTGGCGGCTTCAACGGACTTATCGTAGCTTCAATGCTTGGTGCTACAATTTCTTTCACAATTCCCGTTGCTCTTCGCTCAATAAAAAAAGAGCTTCACAAGGAAGTTCTTCTCGGTATTCTCTGCGGTATCGGCACAATCCCCGTAGGATGTATCGTATCAGGTCTTATGCTCGGAATCACCTTCGGTCAGCTTATACTGAATCTGGCACCGGTTTTTGTAATTGCCGTTATCGTATGCCTCGGCATTGCAAAGGCTCCCGACCTTTCCGTTAAAATTTTCAAAATTCTCGGTCATCTTATCGTATGCCTTGTGACAATAGGCTTAGCAGGCGGAATTTTTGAATCCCTCACAGGCAAGGTTCTTATCCCCGGTATGACAAATATTCTCGAAGGCTTTGAAATCGTGGCAAACATCGGCATAATTTTAGCAGGTGTTTTCCCCCTTATCTTCGTTGTTTCAAAAGTTCTCGGCAAGGTTTTCGCAAGGCTCGGAAAGCTTCTGAAAATCAATGACGTTTCAGTTATGGGATTTATTTCTTCCCTTGCAAACAGTATTCCCACTTTTGAAATGGCAGAGAAAATGGACAAAAAGGGAATTATCATGAACATGGCTTTTGTTGTTTCAGGCTCATTCGTTTTCGGTGACCACCTTGCATTTACCATGGCCTTTGACAAGTCATTCGTCGGTGCTATGATTGCAGGCAAGCTTATTTCCGCCGTATGCGCCGCAGTTGTTGCAGCATTTGTATATAAAATCAATTACGAGAAAAAACAGAAAAATTAAAATTTCATCCGGATAATCTTTTTATAAATCTGCTTTAAAGGAGTTGTAAACTATGACAAAAAAGCTTTTATCAATTCTGCTTGTAGTTTCCATGATTTTCAGCCTTGCAGTTTTTGCAGAGGCAGAAGAAAATGCAAGCACAAGCCTTTACACAATTTACGCTGACGGTATGCTTTTTCAGCAGGAAAAGCAAGCCATTCTTGCCGGCACAGGAGAAGAAGGCGACACTGTAACTGCTGAGCTTTACCTCGGCAAAAAGCTTATCACATCAGGCGAAAGCGTTGTCGGCTCTGACGGAAAGTTTACTGTTTCCTTTATGGCTCCCAAAGGCTCTTACACACAGTACATAATCATGATTAAAGAAAACGGAGAATATATAAGGACACTCACCGATATCGTTTTCGGCGAGCTATGGCTGGCATCGGGACAAAGCAACATGATGTATCCCCTCAGCCAGTCAAAAACAGGCGTAGAGATGTGGCAGAAAAGTGAAAAGCTTTCTCCCTGGCTGAGAGTTCTTCTCGTTCCCGGTTATCCCGAATACAAGGGCGAAAGTTCTCTCACACTTCTTCCCCTTGATAAACAGGATGATATTACAGATGCAAAGTGGGTTACAGGCGAAGATCTGAGCGTTTATGAAATCAGTGCAGTTGCTTACTTCTTTGCAGAACAGCTTATGAAAAAGCTGGATATGCCCGTAGGTATTCTCAACTCATCTCTCGGCGGAACATCAATTGCATCATGGCTTTCACGCGAAACCTGTGAAAGTGACAAAGAGCTTACCTCATATCTTTCAGAGAAAGGTCAGTATGTTTCCGCTTCAGAATGGAAAGAAGACAAGCAGAATGTTTACACCGATGTCACAGGTAACTACAATCAGAAGATCCATCCTCTCAAATATTTCCGCCCTGTCGGAATGATCTGGTATCAGGGTGAAACAGACCTGTTCTGGACGGACGAAATGTACGGACGTGCATTTACTCTCATGCAGAAATCCTACAGTGAGCTTTTCGGCTTTGAAAACGAAATGATGCCCATTGTCTACACTCAGCTTGCACCTTACAACTACGGCAGCGACACTCAGCTTCCTCAGAGAAATTACTACTACACTGTAATGCAGCAGGAATACGCGTCTTCAAGAGCCGTAATTTCAATTTATGATTTACCGCTCTCCTACTTCATGCCTGCAGGCGTAATACATCCGTCAAGCAAAGAAGAAGTCGGGCAGAGAATGTTCTTCGCCGCTGAAGGTCTGGTTTACGGCAAGAGAGAAACTTACACTGTTTCCGCAATAAAATCAAGCGAAATCAGAAACGGCAGTATCTACGTTACATTTGATAACATCGGTGACGGTCTTAAGGCTGAGGGCGAAGAATTAATCGGCTTTGCAATCTGCGACGAAACAGGCATTTATGTTCAGGCTGATGCTGAAATCGTATCAGGTGACACAGTGAGGATTTATTCAGAAAGCATTGAAAATCCCAAATCTGCGAGCTATGCTTACTGCCCTGCAAGCACGCGTTCAAACCTTTACGCTACAGAAAACGGCTCACTCGCACTGCCTGTAGGACCTTTTGTAACAGATGCAAATTACATGACAAGAGCATGGCTTGACCAGCCGTGGATGGATTGTGACGAAGAAAAAGCATGGTTCAACAACGCTGACCCTTACAGCGGTTTCTACAACACATGGGAAAGCGAAAATGCCGTTCTCACATTCACAGATTCCTTTATGAATGTCAAGGGTGAAAGCAGTTTTACCGTAAGCCCTGTCATTTCCTATGAAATTGACGGAAAGAAAAAGTTTCAGTATGATGTGCAGAGAGATTTTTCAGATTACGGAACGCTTACTTTCTCAGTGCGCAACAACGGCGAAAAGGCTGTCACTTTCGAGGGACTCAAGCTTTACAGAGAAAGCTTTATGTGGTATTCTCCCGAAGCAAATAGCAGCGGTGACAGTTCAGTTGTGATTCCCGCTGACGGCGAATGGCACGAAATTTCTCTTGACCTCAACACACTTTATCTTTATTCAAATGAATGCGGTGCAATAAGTCCAAACAACATGATAAAATATCTGCAGGAAATCACTTTCTGCTTCACAAGTGAGGGAGAAGCTGACATTGACCTTGACACCTTCCGCTTCACTCCCGAAGATGAAAACACATCATTCCGCTTTGAAGCAAAAATCTCTGACGCAGACAATGTATGGGAATTTATCTGTGCGTTGTTCGTCAGCATTTTAGGCATATTCTTCTGAATAAAACAAATCATCAACACCGAGGATTTTTCCTCGGTGTTTTTATTATACTTTTTGAAACAACAATTAAATATGGTTTTGGCGGGAATATTTCCGCCACAGCTTCGTTCAAAATCTTTGCAATAGCCTCGTATTCCTGCAGATTTTCGCCTTGCTGTGACGAAAATCTTCCACGACAAACTGCTCGCATCTGAAATACAATAGGTTGCGTGCAGTCGGGGATTTCTTCTCTGCGGTCATACCGGCGTATGGCAAAGAGAAAAATGCCCGAATGTGCGTGAGATATTGTATTTCAGACATATGGAATTGTTGTTTCAAAAAGTATCAGATATGACCCATGCTGTCTAAGGACATCGGAAGATACAGGTTGCACTTTTTACCAAAACTCCGTAAGTGTTACATTTTTTTGACAAAAGACGGCATTTGTCCGGAATAAGTACAATTAATTTTATTGTTTCTTCTTTAGTTTTATGATACAATGACTGCTGTCAGATGTAGATGTGAAAGGAGTTACATATTTAATGAAAAAGGTAAATTTTGGTAAGGCAGGTCTTCTGATGAGTCTTATTGAGCTTGTTGTGGGTGTTCTGTTGTTGATAAATCCCATAGGCTTTACTTCGGGCATAATTATTACGCTGGGTATTGTTTTTGTAGTTGCAGGTGTGGTGCAAATCGTCGGGTACTTCCGTTCAACTGCACAGGAAGCCGCCAACAGCGGAAAGCTTACAAAAGGTATTCTGCTGACCGCACTCGGTCTTTTCTGTGCATTCAAGTCAGGCTGGTTTATTGCAACATTCCCTGTTATCACTATTCTTTACGGTATATTGATTCTTGTTGCAGGTGTAAGTAAGCTGCAGCAGGCTGTGGATATGGCGAGAGTGAAAAAGCAGTATTGGTTTGTGGCGTTGTTCAGTGCTGTGTTTACCTTGGTTTTTGCCGTTCTCATCATCTTCAATCCCTTTGCATCGACGGCTGTTCTGTGGACATTCATCGGCGTTACTCTGATTGTTGAGGCTGTAATGGATATTGTTACTTTCATATTTGCAAAAAAATCTTAACGGAAAATGGTTTGTATAAAAAGGAAAAAGGGAGCTGTAAAAACTTTCGTTTTTTACAGCTCCCTTTTTTGATGTCTTTCCGATTAACACTGTTTACTTTCACACCGTCGGGCTGGGTCTTGGTCCTGCTGTCTGAAATTTTATGAAATCCTACGGAGCATCGTAACCGCTGTTTCCTACGATAAATTTACGCCAACATCGTCTGCTCCCGATTTTTAAACTCTGTTCCGGAATGGAGCAGGGGAAAATTTTTTGTCAAGTTCATGTCAAATCCTGTCGTTTGAAATTTTTGTGCAAGTTTAATAAAAATTATCAAAATAAGGAATGACAAAAAATTAACAATCAAAAATCGGGCAAAAAAATGTAACCAATTTGTTGCTTGACTTCATTATAATAATTCTGATACAGAAAAATAAAGCCTGAAAAATTGCATAAAAAATGAGCTTTTTTGTTTTGACTTGCAAAAAAAATCATGTTAAAAATTTAATAAAAATCCGCTTTATTATGCGAAAACAGAAATAAAAATGTTGAAAACTTTGTTTAAATATCTAAAAACCCTTGATTTCAGTAGCCTTTTCCACATTTTCCACAGAGTTTTCCACACTTGCAAAAAAATTCAAAATTTCCACATTTTTTCATATTTTTTGCACAAAATGAAATTTTTTATTCGTTGGTAACAGTTGTAAAAAAACTGATTGAAAAATAAAAATGCAAGAAAAAAATAAAATCTTGCAAAGTTAAAGGTTACAACATTGTAACCGAAAATGTGTCAATAGTTTTTGGAAAATTTTTATTTTTTGTAACTTTCAACAAAAATAGTAAAAACACAAAAAAATTAACACTTAACTTTCAGAAAAAGCCTTGACAAATTTTGTGAAGATTATTATATTATGATTAGTACATGAATATTTCATCAGTACACATACAATGAAAGGATGAACACTATGGCATTGGAAAAAATCAAAAAAATTATCAGCGAACAGTTTGCCATCCACGAAGATGGCATTACGGAAGATACCGTACTGCTTGAGGATCTTGATGCAGACAGTCTTGACTTGATTGACCTTGCAATGTCACTTGAGGATTGCTTTGAGGTTGAGGTTCCCGATGAGGAGCTTGAAAACTTCAAGACAGTAGGCGACATTGTGAAATATATTGAAGAAATGTAAAACAGATAAAATTTAAACTTTCAGGGCGGGGTGTGATTCCCCACCGGTGGTACAGCCCACGAGCGGAAGCCTTTTCGCTGATTCGGTGAAATTCCGAAGCCGACGGTATAGTCCGGATGAAAGAAAGTGTTTTAAGTAAAAAGACTTTTGCCCTGTGATATTTTTCGCAGGGCTTTTCTTTTTGAACGGAGGAATCGGAATGTTATCAAAAAAAAGTGACAGGAAACTCAACCTGTACAAAATGGTGGCAATAGCAATGCTTACGGCAATCGCGGAGGTACTTTATATGCTTGATTTCCCTATTTTTGCAGGACCCTTCGCATTTCTGAAATTTGATTTCAGCGACGTTGCGGCACTTATCGGCGGAATCTGTTTCGGACCTGCATCGGGTGTTCTGATTGAGCTTTTGAAAAACATTTTTCACGTGTTCATAAAAGGTCTCGGCTCTACCATGGGTTTTGGCGATCTGATGAATTTCATTGTGGGAAGTGCATACATAGTTCCCTTTGTGCTTTGCTTGCGTGAATTTTCAAAGAAGATGAAAAAGTCTGTTGCGATTCTTGCTTCAGCAGTTATCGGATGCCTTGTTCTTATCGGGATCGGTGCCGCTGCAAACTACTTTGTAGCACCCCTTTACTTTAAATATTTTGTCGGTCAGGAAATTTCCGGCGATTTCCTTATCGGTTACCTTTCATACGCATGCATTATCAACGTAATCAAGGGTGTTATGCTCAGCGCAGTTGCGTATCCTGTCATCTTTATTCTTGTGGACAAGCTGAAAAAAGTTTCGAAACTGTAAAATCTCTGTCGAACTCTTGACAAATCACTGCTGTTATAATACAATATATGTGTAAATTAAATAACTCTTATTAAGAGTAGCGGAGGGAACAGGCCCAATGAAGCTCGGCAACCTGCCTTTGGCAAGGTGCTAAATCCTGCGGAAATTATCCGAGAGATAAGTTAATTTCATCCGCAGGTTTCCCTGCGGATTTTTATTTGAGAAAGGTATGAAAATTATGGCAAGACATCTTTTTACATCGGAGTCTGTAACAGAAGGACATCCCGATAAAATATGCGACAGAATTTCTGACGCAGTTCTTGATGCTATCATGGCACAGGACCCTCACGGCAGAGTAGCATGCGAAACAACATGTACAACAGGTCAGATTCTCATTATGGGTGAGATTACAACAACTGCCGACATCGAAATCGCAAAAATCGCGAGAGAAGCAGTCTGTGACATCGGTTATGACGATGCAAGAAAAGGCTTTGACGGTAACACATGTGCAGTTCTTCTTGCGATCCATGAGCAGTCACCTGATATTGCTCTCGGCGTTGACAACTCAGCAGAAATCAAGGAAGGCAACGATGATGAATATAATCTTCACGGTGCGGGCGATCAGGGCATGATGTTCGGCTTTGCCTGTGACGAAACGGAAGAGCTTATGCCCAT
>CAZDQE010000018.1:0-75 GCA_964507395.1 uncultured Eubacteriales bacterium
CTGTACATGTTGCTGCTTCATCGTTTTCAACTTCTGCTTCGCCTTCTGTGTGGCCAAGTGCATCAACTGTTGTTG
>CAZDQE010000018.1:175-36675 GCA_964507395.1 uncultured Eubacteriales bacterium
CTGTACATGTTGCTGCTTCATCGTTTTCAACTTCTGCTTCGCCTTCTGTGTGGCCTGTTGCGGGAACAATTACATCTGCGATAACTTCTGACATTGCTTCGTCAACATATTTTGTACCACATTCGCATTCATAGTATGCTACATTACCGTCTGCCGTACATGTTGCATCTGCTGCTTCAACTGCTGTGAGTTTGTCTGCACTGCAAACGTGATCTACAACTGTCAAAGCGTTTGAAACAACTTTGATTTCTGTTACGTCGTATATGTTCCAATCAAGATCACTGAATTCGTCAAGACCTGTGAGATCAACTGCATATTCGCCGGGTTCTGCATCATCTGCAACAACTACTGTGAATGAGCAAACAACTGCATCGGCTGCGTTTGATTTTGATGCATAACCGTTGATGTAGTTATCACCCTTCGTCTCGCTTCTATCTGACCACTCTGTCCAAGCTAAGTCATCAAAGCCAAATGTACTCTTTGCATCTGCATCGATTGCACCTGATTCGTCTACATATTCGAGACCTTCAGGGAATACTGTGATGAATGCCATTGAAGCAAGAGTTTCTTCTGTTGCCATTGAAACTGTGAAAGTAACTTCCTCACCAGCAACTGCTGTTTCTTTTTCGGGAGTAACTGTCAAAATAACTTTGGGTTCTGCGTAAACTGTAACAGGGTTTGAAACAACTTCGATGTCTGATTCATCGAATATGTCCCAAGCGAGATTACTGAATTCGTCAAGACCTGTGAGATCAACTGCATATTCGCCGGGTTCTGCATCTTCTGCAAGAACTGCTGTGAATGAGCAAATAACTGCATCACCTGCGTTTGATTTTGATGCGTAACCGTTGATGTAGTTATCACCCTTCGTCTCGCTTCTATCTGACCACTCTGTCCAAGCTAAGTCATCAAAGCCAAATGTACTCTTTGCATCTGCATCGATTGCACCTGATTCGTCTACATATTCCAGACCTTCAGGGAATACTGTAATGAATGCCATTGAAGCAAGAGTTTCTTCTGTTGCCATTGAAACTGTGAAGGTAACTTCTTCACCGGCTTTTGCTGTATCTTTGTCAGGAGTAACTGTTAAAACAACTTTTGCATCGCCTTCTGCTGCAAAAACTGCTGCAGGAATGATGCCAACGAGCATTACAAGACAAAGAAGAAGAGCAATTATTTTTTTCTTCATATTTTTTGCCTCCTATTTTATTTTAAATAAAAAATATGACTTATTGATTCGGGGCAAGGAGAACATAAAACTGTAAGACAATTTCATGTTCTTCTCGCTGATTTTAAATATTAACAGAAAATTCTATCAGTTTAGTATTTTCTTATGCCACCCAAATAGATGTTGTGCCCTTAGCATGAGCATTGATTCTGGCAACGTCAACTGTGTTAACTCTTGTGTCACCATTGATGTTTGCACAATCAAATTCATATCCTGTAAGAGATGTTGTACCCTTAGCGTGAGCGTTTGCACGAGATACGTCAATTGTGTTAGCTCTGCCGTCACCGTTGATGTCACCGAGGAGATGAATCTTCATATCCTGAGTAACAGCTTCGGCACCTACAACAACTTCGTATGTTCTTGTCACGTGGTTTGCTTTTGAAACCTTAACTGTGTATGTGCCGGGAGCTACTGCATCGATTGAATACTGCTGTGCACCTGAACCTGTAGCTGTTGCTATGTAAGCTGCTACATCTGAACCTTCTGCGAAGAATTCGATTGTAACATCATCGCTGTTGTCAATCTTATCATCAAAGCTTGTTACTGTACCTAAAACTGTTACACCTTCAACTGCGATTGTTTCAAGAGTATAGTTGATACCTGTTGAAACATAGTTAAGAGCATTCTTTTCTGTTGCACTGTCAGAATAACCAACTGTGAATGAACCTTTCTTAACATCAGTTGTCTTTGTCCAATCGGGGCTGATGAAGATTGACTGTGTTGCATCTTCAACATCAGTAAGAGCTTTAACCTGGAAAGATACAAATACATCATCCTGAGGCATTACAAGAGCGAAGTTAGCAGCACTTGCATTGGGTGATGCTGTAATCCAAGCGTAAGCATACTGTGCCATTGCTTCCTCTGTATTCCATTCGTCAGCATTTGAAGTGTATTTGAAACCGTCTGTCTTAGTAGCACTACCGTTTGTTGTGTATGTGCCGTTTGCAAGTGCACTGTCAGAATTGAATGTAAGATAAGAAGAGTCTGATGATGCACCTACGATTTCAAACTGAGTTTTATCATAGATAACAGGAAGCTGAACAGCTGTTACATAGTAGTTAGCATTAAGCTTAATTTCAACTGTAACGATGTCACCTTCTGATACTGATTTTTTGTCAAGAACTGTTGTAACTGTGATTGCTGCTTTAGAAGCATCACGTTCAAGACCTGCGAGAGCTTCTTCAAGCTCATCAGCCCAACCGTCAACGATTGACTGCTGAGATTCTTTGAGGCCGTCTTCAATCTTTGCAAGAACTGCATCTACTGCTGCAAGGCTATCATCTGTATAAGCTGTGCGGTCGATAGCTTCTGCTTCTGCTACAAGAGCGTTAAGTTCTGTGTAGTCTGCATCGGGTTCGCCTGTTGCAGGGATAGCAACTTTTTCACGGCTGAGTTCTTCGCCGCAAACTGAACAGTAAACTACTGAATCATATGAACCAGCTTCAAAATATGTAGCTTCTACTCTGTTCTCTACAACTGCGTCTGCAGGTGTATGACCGTTAGCAGGAACTTCTTCCTGAGCTACAAGAATCTCACCGCAAACTGAACAGTGTGAGCCTTCTGTAAGACCTGTGTTTGTACAATCAGGATCAACTGCTTCGTCAGTAACAGGTGTATGACCGTTAGCCGGAACTACTGTTGTTTCTTTTGAAACTACAGTACCACATACTGTACAGTAAACTACTGTATCGTATGAACCGTCATTTGTGCAATCAGGAGCAACATTGTTTTCTACAGCCGGTTCGCCTTCTGTATGACCAAGTGCGGGAACAATGATTGTTTCTCTTGAAAGTACTACTGCGGGTGTACAGCAAGTACAATAAACTACTGAATCATAAGATCCGTCTTCTGTACATGTTGCATCAACTACGTTTTCAACTACTGCTTCGCCAAGTTCATGACCAAGAGCAGGAATTACAACTGTTTCACGGCTGATTTCTGCACCGCAAACTGTACAATAAACTACTGATTCATATGAACCGTCAACTGTAGCTGTTGCATCAACCTTGTTTTCTACAGTTGCCTCGCCTGCTGTATGACCGAGTGCGGGGCTTTCTGTTGTTTCACGGCTGATTTCGTCGCCACAAACTGTACAGTAAACTACTGTATCATATGAGCCTGCTTTTACGCAATCTGCTGCAACTTCATTTTCTGTAACAGCTTCGCCTGCTACGTGAACGCAACCTGCGAATTTAGCACCGTCAACGTTGATGGGGAGACCATAGAGCTTACCTGATGTTGCAGATTCAGCAATTGTTGCTGCACCTTTACCAACATATGTAGCTGATCTTGTGTCGAATGAAGGAACGTCTGTACCTGTTTCAACAACAAATGTGGGATCAACCATGATTACACCCTTACCGTCTGTAGGAGCATCTGCTTTAACTTTGAGTTTGAATGATACAAGGTCTGTTGCATCTGCAAATACAGGTGTATTTACTGCGCCAAGACTTGCGAGCCATACATATCCGACTCTGAGAAGACCGTACTGTGCCTTCTGAGCATCTGAATAAAGACCTGCATACATATCTTCCTGTGCGTCTGCTGCAAGGAGTGACTGAGCCACACCTGTAAACTTAGCAGTTTCGTCTGCAAGAAGATTTGTGAAAATCTCGTCTGCTGATGCACCAACAACTTCATAATAGTCCTTATCGTATGCCATCATAATCTGGAGAGCATGGACATTATAGTTGTTTTGGAGAGCTACTGTAACAGTAACTTCATCGCCGGGCTGCGGCTTTGCATTATCTGTTGTGAGTGTAATTACAGCACTTTCTGTTGTCCACTCTGTAGCAGATACTGCTACTGCAAATACGTTAACTACCATGAGCAACGCAAGTGCAATGCTGAGAACTTTTTTTGCCATTGTTTTTTACCTCCTAATGGTAAATTTGGTATTTAATATAATGCTTTATATTTCAATTCGCTTTCGCGAAAAACACCACCGAATTTAAGCTGCTGAATATGTACCTGTTGTCTGGTCAATATTGCCTGCAAAAACAAGACATGAGTCAAGAGCAATCTTATCGCTCACATCAACCGAACCGTCGCCTGTAAGCTCTGCTGCAAGAGCTGAAGCGCCTTCAAGATTAACTGAATATGTTTCTGCAAGATCGAGCCATATATAGTCTGTAGCATCTACAACACAATCCCCGTTTATATCTCCTGCAATAACAACTGTGTAGGTTTCAAGAACCTCACCCTTGAGGACAAGCTCTACTTTTGTGCCTGTACCTATTCTGTTATCCTGAGAAGGAGTAACGACAAGGTCACAGCCAACTGCATAAGCATAAGCAGCAATGTTTTCCGTTACATTGAGGTCAAGGCCTCTGATAAGCTTGTTTTCATTATCTATAACTGTTTCCGTTCCTTCAACCGCAAAAATCTCGGGTGTAAGACAAGAAACTGTAGCATTTATAAATCCGAACTGAAGGTCTTCACACTGAACGATTTTATCAAAGGTTATGCCGCCCTCGATATCAGTTGCCATCTGTCTGTAGAAGAGTGTTGAATCTTCAGGAACAAGGATCACACCTGAAGTGTCCGTTTCAACATCTTCTTTTACTTTAAGACGGAATGTGAAACAATCCATACCGTCGGGAAGATTGTATGTAATCCAACCGCTCTCCGAAACACCCATCCACTGGAAAACCACTGAATCGTATTCTTCAGAGGTACATGTGCTCGTAAAGGATTTATCATCGTTTACGGCAGGGCTCGATACTGAACCGCCGAGAGCTGCAAGCTCTTCTGTTGCACCGGCTGAACCCTCAACTAATTCAAAGAAGGCATTAGAAAAAAGCACCGGCCAACGCATTGTTGTTGCATGGTAATTCGTAGAAACATTAACTGTTACCGTAATTACGTCACCGGCCGCTACTGTGTCGGTATCTGTTTTTATTGTTACGTTCGCGCTTTCTCCTTGCGCAGATGATGTGATTGCAAACATGCCGAGGAGCATCACCGCCGTGAGAAGAAGAGACATGACTCTTTTTATTTTTCTCATTTGACTGCAGACCTTTCTCTCAAAAATACAGATAATTACACTCTTATCTTATTCTACAATGGGATTTTACCACAAACATCGGAAGATGTAAATAGGTTTTAACGAAATTTCTATTAAAATTTATTAATTTTGGTTATTTTGCAAAGTGTTTTATGTGGATTTAGTCAAAACGTCACAAATTGGCCCTTTCAATAAAATTTACAAAAATACTATTGCAATATCCGAAAAATTAATATATACTATAATTATTACGCGCGCATACTAATACATAAACGCGCAAAAAACGGAGGTAAAGCTCTTATGAAAAATTTCAAAAAACTTATTGCCATCCTTATGGCAGCTCTCATGGTATTCGCACTTTCATCATGTGACCTTATTGAAGATGCCGCGATCACTCCCGCTCTCGACGGTGTGGAAGCCGGCGATATCCGCATCGGTATTCTCTACGCAGACGACTACGACAGAGAAGGCACAGCATCTTACATCCAGCACCAGGCAATCAGTACAATGAACGGTACATACGGTATTGCAGGCACAATCACCAAGAATAAAGTTCCTGTTGACAACATTCAGAAAATTCAGGACCAGATTATTTCCTGCGTAAAAGAAAGCGGTTGTAACGTTGTTCTTTCAACTGACCCTGCATTCACAGAAATTGTTTATGAATTTGCAAACAACGCTGATTACAAAAATATCATTTTTGTATGCCTTGATGACACTAAGGAATATGAAGCTACCGAAAACTTCCACTGCTTCTATCCCGATTACGCTAAGGCTTATGAGCTTGCAGGTATTGCTGCCGCTTCAAAGCTCGGCAACACAAACATTCCTCTTACAGAAGGAAACACTGAATATGCTGCTGCATTTGAAAAAGGTGTTAAATCTGTTGCTCCCGAAGCAAAAGTTATCAACGGTGCAACAATCGATACTTACGGCGAAATCGTAACAAACTGGCACGTTTACTACATTACTCTCGTTGAAAACATCACTCTCGGTAATTTCTCAGAAATGGGCAACTACTATGCAGGTGTTGAAACAGGCTTCTGCGATTTCGTTGCTGCTGAGGATTATGTAACTGATGAAGGCGAAGCAAAAATGTCAGATGCAAGACTCAGCTTCTGCGAAGCAAAATAAAAACTGAAACTCATCATTTAATCCCCTGTCAATGTGGCAGGGGATTTTGTTATGTATATGTTATATATAATAGTATAGAAAAAATCCACTTCACTCCGTAAAGGAATGAGGTGGATTTAGTTATTACGTTTAATTTATCTTACAACAATATTTACAAGTCTGCCTTTAACATAAAGCTCTTTGACGATTGTCTTGCTGTCAATTGCTTCCTTGATTTTTTCATCCTCTTTTGCAAGAGCGATTGCGTCCTCGTTTGAGATTTCAGCAGGAATGTTCATCTTCGTTCTTACCTTACCGTTAATCTGAACAACAATTTCAATTGTTGCATCAACGCATTTTGCTTCGTCGTATGTGGGCCATTCGCTGACAGCGAGAAGTTCTTTGTTGCCGAGAACTTCATTGAGCTCCTCTGTAATGTGAGGTGCAAAGGGATTGAGAAGTGCAATAAATGTTGACAGTTCTTTCTTTGTAACTGCGCCTGCATCATAGATATCGTTGAGAAGTGTCATGAGAGCCGCAATTGCAGTGTTGTATTTGAGAGTTTCGATATCGCTTGAAACCTTCTTGATTGTCTTGTTAAAGGCAACTTCAAGTTTCTCTGAATAGTTGTCGCCGTCAGTAAGAATTGTCTGAAGATTCCATACTCTGTCGATAAATCTCTTACAACCTCTTACACTGTCCTCTGACCATGGTGCTGCCTTTTCATAGTCGCCCATGAAGAGCACGTAGGTTCTGAGAACGTCTGCACCGAAAGCATCAACAACATCATTGGGGTCAATAACATTTCCTCTTGATTTTGACATCTTAACACCATCAGGTCCGAGAATAAGTCCCTGTGCAGTTCTCTTTGCGTAAGGCTCCGATGTAGGAACTGCGCCGATGTCATAAAGGAATTTATGCCAGAAGCGTGAATAGATAAGGTGACGTGTTACGTGCTCCATACCGCCGTTGTACCAGTCAACCTGTCCCCAGTATTTGAGTTTTTCCATATCTGCAAAAGACTCTGTGTTGCGGGGGTCTATGTATCTGAGGAAATACCATGATGAGCCTGCCCACTGAGGCATCGTGTCTGTTTCTCTCTTTGCCTTGCCGCCGCACTTGGGACATGTGCAGTTTACAAATTCTTCAATTTTTGCAAGGGGGCTTTCGCCGTCTGAGCCGGGCTCAAAGTTTTCAACCTTAGGAAGCAGAAGGGGCAGCTCTTCATAAGGAACAGCAACCATTCCGCAATCGGGACAATGTACAATGGGAATAGGCTCGCCCCAGTAGCGCTGACGGTTGAATGCCCAGTCTTTCATCTTGTACTGAACGCCTTTTTCACCGATGCCTTGCTTTTCAAGTTCTTCAAGAACACGTTCAATTGAAGATTTCTTGTCTGTATAACCGTTAAGGTAATCGGAGTTTACCATTTCTCCGTCACCTGTGTAGGCTTCTTTTTCAATATCTCCGCCCTTGATAACCTCGATGATATCAATGCCGAATTTCTTTGCAAAATCGTAGTCTCTCTGGTCATGTGCGGGAACAGCCATAATTGCGCCTGTACCGTAACCCATCATAACATAGTCGGAAATGAAAATGGGAATTTCCTTGCCGTTTACAGGGTTGATACCAACAAATCCTGCAAGCTTGACACCCGTCTTATCTTTAACAAGCTGAGTTCTTTCAAACTCTGTTTTCTTTGCACATTCGGTTCTGTAATTTTCAACCTCGTCAAAGTTTTTAATCTTATCCTTATACTTGTCAAGCATCGGATGCTCGGGAGCCATAACCATGAATGTTACGCCGAAAAGTGTATCGGGACGTGTTGTGTAAATTCTGAGAGTTTCATCTGTGTCTTTAACCTTGAAGTTTACAAATGCACCTGTTGATTTGCCGATCCAGTTTTCCTGCTGAAGCTTGATGTTGGGAAGATAATCAACCTCGTCAAGACCTTCAAGAAGCTTGTCAGCATATTCTGTAATTCTTAAGTACCATACGTCCTTTGATTTCTGAACGATGTCGTTATGACAGATGTCACATTTGCCGCCCTGTGAATCTTCATTTGAAAGAACAACCTTACAAGAGGGGCAGTAGTTAACAAGTGTCTTATCTCTGAAAGCAAGACCGTTCTCAAACATTTTGAGGAAAATCCACTGCGTCCATTTGTAGTAGCCTTCCTCTGTTGTGTCGATAACTCTGTTCCAATCGAAAGAGAAACCTACTCTTTTAAGCTGAGATGTGAATTTTGCAATGTTATCATCTGTAACCTGTCTTGGATGAATACCTGTTTTGATTGCATAGTTTTCTGTGGGCAGACCATAAGCATCAAAGCCGATGGGGAAAAGAACATTATAGCCTTCTTTTCTGCGCTTTCTGGATACAACCTCAAGACCTGAATAAGCCTTGATGTGTCCTACGTGCATACCTGCACCGCTGGGATAAGGGAATTCAACAAGGGCATAGAATTTCTTCTTATCTGAATTATCCTCTGCGTGAAAAACTCCTGCTTCTTCCCATTTGTCCTGCCACTTTTTTTCAGTGACCTTGAAATCATAGTTCATTTTTATTTCAACTCCTAATTAAATTCAAAATTATCCGAGAACATCTTCTGCAGTGCTTATTTTCGCATCCTGCCAGAGTCGTTCTATATTATAATACTCTCTGCTCTGTCTGTCAAAGACATGTACAACTACTGTGCCGTAATCAAGAAGAATCCAGCCTGTTGCCCTGCCTTCGATGTGTTCAGGCTCTGTGCCAAGTTTTGATAGAGCGTCCTCAACCTCTCCTGACAAAGCCCTTACATGTGTGCTTGAATTACCGCTTGCAACAATAAAGCAGTCAGCCACGATTGTAAGATCAGCAGTTTCGATAATTTTAATATCTTCTGCTTTTTTGTCATCAAGAACTTTTACTATCCTTTTTATAAGCTCTTCATATTTCATGTTATAACCTCCTCAGAGAAACTGTTTTTTAAAATTATTTCATTATACGCATCCACGCTGTCGGGATGAAGCACCTGTTTTCTCTCAACAATTTCGTGTATACAGAATTCAAGACCTAACATCATCGCTTTTTCAAGTGACTCGTCTGCAGCATTTCTTACTTCATCAACCTCAGGATAATCCCTGTCGGCAGAAATGAAATCTGCAACGTAAATCACCTTTTCAAGAAGGGACATATTTTTTCTTGCTGTTGTGTGATATCTGACAGCTTCAATCAAATCCCCGTCTTCAATTCCGAGAGTTATTTTCATGTAGGCTGCGCCTGCAATTGCGTGCCACAGTTTTTTGTTTGATTTTTCACAGTCTGTCAATTCCCAGCCTGCTTTGCTGATAGCATTCAGTTGCTCAAAATCACTTGCGTTTTTCATCACATCATGAAGAAGTCCTGCAGTGTATGCCTTTTCTTCATCGCAACCGTATTTTCGGGCAAGTGATCTTGCGCTGTCTGCTACATTAAGGGAATGAATAAATCTTCTTTCCTTAAGTCTTCCCTCAATCAGCTTTTTAAATTCTTCGTTTCGTTCAGATACACACATTGTATAGTCCTTTTTCTCTTATATATTCTTCTACTTTTTTCGGAATAAGCTGAGAAACTTCTTCCTTTTTCAGAAGCCTTTCCCTCACTTCTGTAGAACTGACAACAGTTTTCGGAAAATCGCAGAAAATAATTTTTTCAAACAATTCACTGTCAGCATCTCTGCAGGTTTCAGCATTATCTCTGTCCGTTGCACAAAGAGTACACATTGAAAGTATATCTTCCCACCTGTACCACTTTTTAAAACACAGAAGCATATCTGAGCCTACGAGAAAATAGAAGTCATCGTCTTTGTAGATTTTCTTCAGCTCCTCAAGTGTCAAGACAGTATAGCTTCTGCCGCCTCTTGAAATTTCCGTATCACTGACTTCTCCGATATTTTCAAAGGCAAGCTCACACATTTTCAGCCTGTCCTCGCCCGAAGCAATGCTTTCCGCCTCCTTATGAGGGGGAACTGCCGTGGGAATTACAAGAAGCTTATCAAGCTGCAATTCTTTCTTGAAGTTTTCCGCAAGCTTTACATGTCCGTTATGAACTGGGTTAAAGGTTCCGCCGAAAATTCCGATTCTCATTTTCTCTTTCCTTTAATGTCAGAAAGTCTCCTTGCCTGAGGCTTTTTCTTCTTTTCATCCTTATGAAGTTCGGGATTGTATTTATAGAAAATCATACAGCCGCCGATAACCTGAACGACCTCTGACTCTGTCTTTTCAGCAATTTCATCTGCTGCTTCTCTGGGAGAAACAGGTGAAGATTCAAGAAGAACTTTAAGCTTGATAAGTTCTCTTTTTTTCAGTGCAGCCTTTGTCTGCTCAATAAATGCGTCGTTGATTCCGCCCTTGCCAATCTGATACAAAACCTCAAGCGAGTTTGCCTCGGCTCTTAAATTTGCTCTTTCCTTACTTGTCATTATAAATTCTCCATTTTCAGTTTTTCTTTGAGTTCTCTCAGGGCATTTCCTCTGTGGCTGATTTCATCTTTTTCCTCAGCGCTCAGTTGACCGAAGCAGCCTTTATCTGTTATAAATAACGGGTCATAACCGAATCCTCCGTCGCCCTGCTCCTCAAAGCCTATATATCCGAAACATTTTCCCTCTGCGGTAATTTCTCTGCCGTCAGGGAAACAGCAGGAAATACTGCAGGCGAAATATGCCGTTCTTTTTTCTTTTTCTACACCTTCAAGCTCTCTTAAAAGCTTTTCGTTGTTATCTTTATCGTTGCCGTGTTCACCTGAATATCTTGCAGAATAAATTCCCGGCGCACCGCCCAAATAATCAACGCAAAGTCCCGAATCGTCTGCAATACAGGGCAGACCGCTTTCCTTGCATCCCGAAAGTGCTTTTATTCTTGCATTTTCAGCAAAGGTTGCACCGCTCTCTTCTGCTTCCGTCAAATCAAGACACAGATCATCTGCAGTTTTCACGCTGATTCCGAGAGGGCCTAACATTCTCTGCATTTCAGACTGTTTTTTTCTGTTATGAGTAGCAATCAGAAAATCCATAAATTACTCCTCATCTTCCTCTTCGTGCTTTACTTCTGCTTCAAAAAGTCCTTCTGCAAAAGCTGTGGGATTGAAGGGTTGAAGATCATCAATCTGTTCGCCTACGCCTACGAATTTCACGGGAACGCGAAGGTCATTTTTAATTGCGAGAACAACACCGCCGCGTGCAGTACCGTCAAGCTTTGTGAGTACAATTCCCGTGATTTCAGCAACATTCTTAAATTCTCTTGCCTGATTTACCGCATTCTGACCTGTTGTTGCATCAAGTACAAGCAAGCTTTCACGGTCAGAATAGGGAAGTTCTTTATCAATAACTCTGTAAATTTTTGCAAGCTCATCCATAAGATTTTTCTTGTTGTGAAGTCTGCCTGCAGTATCACAGATAATAATATCTGCATTTCTTGCAATACCTGCCTGAATAGTGTCATAAACTACTGCTGCAGGGTCTGCCCCCTCTTTGTGTTTAACGATATCAACATCTGCACGCTCTGCCCACACCTCAAGCTGTTCGATTGCAGCCGCTCTGAAAGTATCTGCTGCACCGAGGATAACCTTTTTACCCTCTGCCTTATACATAGCTGCCATTTTACCGATAGTTGTCGTTTTACCGACACCGTTAACACCGATAACAAGAATAACCGATGGCTGAGTGATAAGACTCATGTCTTCTTCACCCTTAAGCATTTCCGCTACGATTTCTTTAATCTGGTCCTTAACCCTTGCGGGGGTGCCGATATTTTTCTCTTTTACTCTTTCGCGGAGTTTTTCTACAATTTCTCCTGCAGTTACAACACCTACGTCACCCATTACAAGAATTTCTTCAAGGTCCTCATAAAGCTCCTCATCAATATCCTTGTAGCTGTGAAGCATGTTTTCAATTGCTCCTGCCATGCTTTCTCTTGTCTTTTTCAGACCCATGCTGAATTTTTTAAAAATACCCATTTGAAAAACTCCTTAAAAAGTTTAATGTATTAAATCATCGTTTGAATCTGCACTCTCAGAAGAATCTTCTTCAGAGGACACACTGTTGTTTTTATCCTTATCTTCGTTGAAATAATATGCGTAAATATCTCTGGCAACGGGGGCAACCGCCGCACCTGAGCTTGCACCTTCAATTGCTACACAGATTGCAATTTCAGGGTCATCATAAGGTGCATAAGTAATAAGGAAACCGTTGTTGCATATCTGACTTTTTCCGTTAACCACCTTTTCAACCTGCGATGTACCTGTTTTCGCTGCCGCCTCAACGGGAAGCTCACTGAACGCATACTGACAGAAGCCTATTGTACCAACCTTCAGCATACCTTCCTGAACATATTTCAGCGTTGACTGAGAAATTCCTGTTTCCTTCTCAACTACAGGCTCGTTTTCAAGAATGGTCGTTGAATAATCATAGGATTTGATTGATTTTATAAGTGTGCATTTATATCTTGTACCGCCATTGGCAATAGTAGCGCAGTAGTTCGCAAGCTGAATAGGTGTAACCTGGTCACCTGCATTACCGATAGCCGACTGAAGAGTAAAGCCGGGATACCATTCCTGACCGAGAGTCTGTCTGTAAGAGGGACTGTCAAGAGTACCTACCGCTTCTTCAATCTCTATGCCTGTTTTCTGTGCAAAGCCAAGAAGTTTTCTGTACTCATTCATGGTTGAAATGCCGAGCTTGTCACCAAGCTCATAGAAGAAGATGTTGCAGGAATGATAAATCGCCGTTACAACATTAGTAAATCCGTGAGCGTCTGTACATCCGAGAGTAATATCGCGATATGTGTAGGTGCTGTCGCAATAAGTTCCGTCATCACTTGTTATTACGCCCTCTTCAAGTCCCGCAATTGAAATTGCGGGCTTCATTGTAGAACCGGGAGTATACGTGCTGAGGAAAGCTCTGTTCCACAAGGGTGCTGCCTCGTTTTTTGCCAGTTTTGCGTAATCTTTGTTATAATTTTCCACATCATAACTGGGATATGTTGCCGCGGCAAGAACCTCACCTGTATCAACTTTTATAACAACTGCAGAGCCTGCAGGCGTCAAAGGATTGTTTTCGATCGAATCAGCACAAGCCTTTACTGCATCCTGCGTAACTTTCTGCAGATTATAGTCAAGCGTAAGAATTATATTATTTCCCTGCTCAGGGTTTACCGTATATTCTACACGTGTTTCGCCTGATGCATCGCTGTAATAGGTTTTGACACCGTTTTTTCCCTTAAGATAGCTTTCCATCGCAAGCTCTATACCGTTCTTGCCGATAATATCGGTCATGCTGTAGGTGTCCTTGTTTGCCTCATATTCCTCAGCGCTTATAACTCCTGTCATGCCGATAATATGCGGAGCAATTGTGCCGTCGGTATATTCGCGATAAGTTGTAATTTCAATCTCCACACCGGGAAGAGATGAACTGTTTTCCTTTATCACAGACACAAGCTTATCAGAAACATCATCTGCAAAGGTATACGGGTTTGAAGAATTAAAGCTTTTCAGAAGCATCTCATAACAAACCGATGCAATCTTACGTGCATCGCTTCTTGAATAACTCTGAAGGCTGTAGCGTTCAATAAGTGCATCAAGACAGTTTTCGGCAGTAGCATAACTGTTGAGATTGAGCATATCGCGGCTTTTCATTGTTGCGATATCATCTTCTCTGTCCTCTTCAAAATATGCCTTGCCGTTTTTGTCAACCTTTATGGGCAGATTATCTGTCCATTCTTCATCTGCACTTTCAAAAAACGAAATCAGCTTAAGGATGATTTTGTTTCTCTCCTCCTGATTTTCGTATGTGGGAAAGTTGTTTGAAGCATCAAAAACCACGGCATTACCCTGCCTGTTCGTAACAATCGGGTAACCGTTTCTGTCAAGGATTTCACCACGGGTTGATTTGACGGTAACAGAGCGGGAAGAAACACTTTTTCCTGCATCCGAATAGTCATCAGCATGGACTATCTGGAAATATCCGAATCTTATTATGAATATGACAAATATAAAAGCAAAAATGCCTAAAACCGCATAGTCTCTCTTGCTGAGATTTCTCACCGATACACCTCCTCATGGAAAATCAAATAAATTTTGTCTTATATTCTGAATGCCTTTTCTATAGGTCTGATTATTAAATAAGCTGCTATTCCTACAAGAACCGTATAAATGCAGGACAGGAAATAAAAGGAGAAATACGCCCCTCCTGCGCCCTGAGGATGAGGAATAAAAACAAACAGAAACCAATACACGGTGTTGTGGATAAATGTAATCGCAAACGTCAGCACAATTGAACCGAAAAGAGTATTTCTGACTCGTCTGCGGACAAGCACGGAAACAAAGAAAGCTGCGATACACAACACAAGCGAATGATAGAAATGACCTTCCGATGAGGTCGCGTCCCAGAGCAAACCTGCCGCAAGACCGAAGCCTAAGCTTACAACCTCGCTTTCAAACATTGCGATTGAAACTACCACAGGAATAAGCAGCATTGCATTTGCTGAAAACATCTGCGGCATTACATCGGGAGTGTTCTGTAAAACTGCAGAAAGAACGATGATAAAACCGAGAATAATTCTCTTAATATAAATTGGCAAATTTTCTTTTATCATCCTTCTTCACCGCCTTCTGTACTGACTTTTTCAGTCTGTTGTTGTAACGCCCTGTCCGTCAAAACTTTTTATAACAAAAACATCCTGCAGGTCTGTAATTTCGACCCCCGGATTTATTACCGCATAAACTGACACTGTCTGAGTATCGTTAAGAACCTCTTCAACCGTTCCGATAATCAGGTCTTTGGGATAAATTCCGCCGATGCCCGATGTACAGATTACCGAGCCGCCTGTAATTGACGTCGTTTTCTTAAGTCCGGGGAGCATACATTTGCCCTCAGCGGAAAGCGAGTTTGTTGTTGTAACGTATCCGTATTCACGGCTCTGAATATCGTAAGCACCTGCGTTTACCTCAGGGTCAAGAACGGTTTTTACAACCGCTGTATTAAGCTTGACGCTTGACACAACACCAACTAAATATTTGCCGTAAATTACAGGGTCATTGACTTCAACGCCTGCGTTTGAGCCTTTAGCAATTACAAAAGAATAATACATATCTGCGGAATCTCTTGCGATAATTGAAGCTGATTCAAATTCAAAATCAGGGTTTTCCTCTTTGATTTCAAGAAATTCCTCATACACCGCTATTTTCTGCTTTGCCTGCTCATATTCCACAAGCTGCACCTGATACTTTTCTATCTGTGCCTCAAGCTCCTCGATTCTCTCTCTGTAAGATGCAGATGAACGGAAGTTTACGGCAAAATCTCCCACCTTTTCCGAAACATATGTGGAAAATCTTTCAACAGGTGAAAACGCCGCACTCAGAACAGAGGCGATGGGCGAGGTTCCGTTGTGGGAAACTGCCGCAAAAACAGTACCCACAAGAAGTGCCGCCACAACACAGGCAAGGATTTTAAATTTTTTGCTTTTAAAAAATTCTACCATTGTCCCGTTCCTTTTCAAAAATTAAAGAGCATTAGATTCAAGGCTGATGCCTGTACCGTTCACAACACAATCAAGAGGATTTTCCGCAATGTGTACAGGCATTTTTGTTTCGATTGCGATAAGCTTATCGAGTCCTCTGAGAAGTGCTCCGCCGCCTGTAAGCATAATGCCGTTGTCGATAATATCCGATGCAAGCTCGGGGGGAGTTTTTTCAAGAGTTGAGCGGATAGCTTCAACTATAAGGCTTACAGAATCTGCAAGAGCCTCTCTTATTTCGTCTGCTGAAATTTCAATAAGCTTGGGAAGACCGTCAATCTGGCTTCTGCCCTTGACTGTCATTGTGCCCTCATTCTCATAAGGATAAGCAGAGCCGATGTTGATTTTGATTTCTTCTGCAGTTCTCTCGCCGATAAGAACGTTATATTTTTTTCTTATATGAGCAATTATTGCCTCATCAAGCTTGTCGCCTGCACATCTTGCTGAACGGGAAGTTACAATGTCGCCGAGAGAAATTACTGCAACCTCTGCCGTACCGCCGCCGATATCAACAACAAGGCTTCCCTTTGCTTCTCTTACAGGAAGTCCTGCGCCGATAGCTGCTGCCATAGGCTCTTCGATAAGGCTGACATATCTTGCACCCGCACTTCTCGCTGCATCATGCACGGCACGTCTTTCAACGCTTGTAACGCCGGAGGGAATACAGATTCTCACCTTTGCTCTTGAGAACGGTGAGCCGCTGATTGCCCTGCGGATAAATTCCTTAAGCATGTCCGATGTAATATCAAAGTCTGCAATAACGCCGTCCTTAAGAGGGCGTACAGCCACGATTGAGCCGGGAGTTCTGCCGATCATTTCCTTAGCTTCGGTTCCCACAGCCACAACCTTAGGAGGATTTGAACGCTCATCAACCGCAACTACAGAGGGTTCTCTTATTACTATTCCCTTTCCCTTGACAAAAACAAGTGTGTTAGCGGTGCCGAGATCTATTCCTACTTCCTGTGTAAATAACATATCTATTCTCCTTTTCTGAACTTTATCGTATTTATAATTTCTTCAAAATCCACTTCTTCAAAAAGCTTCTCGTCTGCCTTTACTTTAACGAAATACGTTCTGCCTTCTGCCTCAAAAATATAAACAGCAATTCTGTTTTCATAATTGAGCTTTACCGCATCGCCAAACTGAAGCTTAACTTTTTCTTCTTCACCCTCGCCTATAGCTGACATCAGAGATTCGATTTCTTCCTTACATTCCTTTACAGAATAGCCTGCTCTCTCGTTTACGGTAATGGTTGCTGTCTCAAATTTCAGTTTCACAAGTTCATCACTTTCGCTTGTCCATCCGTCGGGGATTTCTATTCTGAAAAATTTTGTGTGAATTTCCTCTCCCACCTGAAGTGTATCGGGAAATTCTTCGGCTCTCGTAACGTATTCTCCCTTGGCGTTTTTCCCCGGATTTCCGTTTTCATCCTCTACACATACACCGAGGAAGTCCTTGTCGCCGAGAAGAAGAAATCCATCACTTCCGAGAAGGGCGGAATATTTTCTTCCTTCTGAGTCAACAGCAATTACTTCCTTGATATTTTCTTCCTGTTCACTGCCTGAATTACCGCATGAACACATCAGTAAAAACAGACAAATGACTGCAAATACCGCAAGCGTGCGCTTTTTTATCATCCTCTGTTTTCACCACCTGTTCTTTCCGGGTATTCATCAAAATATTATAACACACAATAACAGATTTTTAAAGTGTTTATATTACAAAATTTCTTTTAATTTTGTGAATTATATGTAATAGTAACTAATAATCTTATAATAAATGAGATTTTAACTGCACTTTTGTTAATTGACAAAATCCGACCTTACAGATATAATTAATAAATGTAAAATAACGAGAGGAGAACTTGTTTTATGCCTTACACGAAGGAAGATATACTCAGAATTGCAGAAGAAAAGAGCGTGGAGTTTGTAAGACTTCAGTTCACAGACGTTTTCGGCACCCCGAAAAACGTTGCAATTACTGTAAAACAGCTTGAAAAAGCGCTTGACGGAGGTTGTATGTTTGACGGCTCCTCAATTGAAGGCTTTGTAAGAATAGATGAATCGGATATGTACCTGAAGCCTGATATGGATACCTTTGCGATTTTCCCATGGTGTCCCGACACTGCAAGAATGATCTGTGACGTTTATTCAACTGACGGCACACCTTTCATGGGTGACCCGAGAAACGTTCTTAAGAAGGTTATCAGGGAAGCTGAGGATATGGGTTACAGCTTCAACGTCGGTCCCGAATGTGAGTTCTTCCTTTTCAAACGTGACGAAAACGGCAACCCCACAACAAAGACTGCCGACAAAGCAGGCTACTTTGATCTGGGCCCCATCGACCTTGGTGAAAACTGCCGCCGTGATATCTGCCTTGCACTTGAAAAAATCGGATTTGAAATCGAAGCTGCCCACCACGAATGCGCAGACGGTCAGCATGAAATCGGTTTCCGCTTCGGTGAAGTTCTCCACATTGCAGACGACGTTGTAACATTCAAATATGTTGTTAAAACGATCGCTGAAAAGCACGGACTTCATGCAACATTCATGCCCAAGCCTGTTTTCGGAATCTGCGGCTCAGGTATGCACACAAATATGTCACTTGTGAAAGACGGCAAAAATGCTTTCTATGACCCTGATGATGAACTTGGTTTAAGCTCAGATGCTTACTCATTTATCGCAGGTATCATGGAACACATCAAGGGCATTACAAGCTTTGCAAATCCTATTGTTAACTCATATAAACGTCTTGTTCCCGGTTACGAGGCTCCTGTTTACATTTCATGGAGTGTCAGCAACAGAAGCAGCCTTCTCAGAATTCCCTCTGCAAGAGGCAACGCAACACGAGTTGAGCTGAGAAGTCCCGACCCTTCATGCAACCCTTATCTTGAAATGGCTCTCTGCCTTGCTGCAGGTCTTGACGGTATCAAAAGAAGACTCAGACCCGTTGATCCTACCTATGCAAACCTTTACGACATGAGCGACGAGGAATTAAAAGCAAACAACATTGAAACTCTTCCCAAATCTCTTGAAGAAGCTATCAAGGAAAGTATCAAAGACCCCTTTGTGCGCGAAACTGTAGGCGACCATGTTTTTGAAAAGTATATCGCCGGTAAAAAATCAGAATGGGAGCAGTATAGTCTTATGGTTTCACAGTGGGAAATCAATAACTATCTCATCAAATATTAAAAAATTAAAAGCAGCCACTTATCGGCTGCTTTTTTGGAGTTGAAGAAATGAAGAAAAATATAGGAATCACAATATGTGCAGTCGTTGCAGTTATCTCTGTTACTTTGGCAGGCTTCAATTTTTTTGAACACAGCGGAAGTATTGCTGAAATGGAAACCGAAATTTCATCAGGCACATCTCAGAACGAAGAGGAAGCAACAGAAAAAGAAGAGGAATATGTTTTCACTGTGCAAGCCGCTGACAGCACAAAGCCTGAAAATTTCGGTCTTAAAACTGAAATCTATTCGGGAAGCACAAAAATCGAAAAGTACTCCCTCGGTCAGTTTAATTTCGGAACAGAAAACAACTATTCTGCCCTTGACGGAATCATAACCTTCCGCGGAAACAACTTCCGCGACAGCGCTGTTTTCGGCACGGCAAGTCTTGAAAGCAAAGGCTTCGAGGACACATGGCAGGTAACAACAGGCACCCTCTCCTCAGGTTCAGGCTATCCCGCATGGACAGGCAGTGGCTGGACAGGTCAGCCCCTCATTGTAAAATGGGATAACGATACTAAAAATCACATGAATATGTATGCTGATAAAAAAGCAAAAGAGGATTTGGTTGAGGTAATTTATGCTACCATGTCAGGTACAATCTATTTCCTTGACCTTGAGGACGGTACTCCTACAAGAGATTCACTGAATTTAGGCTTCACCTTCAAAGGCGCAGGCTCTCTTGACCCGAGAGGCTATCCCATTATGTATGTAGGTGCAGGTGACTACAATCCTTCAGGCACAGCTCCGAAAATGTTCATCATCAATCTCCTTGACTGCTCAATACTCAAGGAATATAACGGCTCTGATTCGGCAGCTCACAGAACATGGTGCGCATTTGACTCCTCTGCCCTCGTTTGTGCTGCTACGGATACACTCATTTATCCTTGCGAAAACGGACTTATATATACAATACGTCTTAACTCAATGTATGACAAAACAAACGGCACTCTTTCAATTAACCCTGACGAGCCTGTTAAGCTTAAGGTTACAACTGACCGCAGCAATGCAACAAACTACTGGTACGGCTTTGAAACAAGCCCTGTAATTTACGACAAATACATGTACATCGCTGACAACGGCGGTTATCTCTACTGCATAGACATGACCTCATTAGAAGTTATCTGGATGCAGGATGTTGTAGACGATACGAACTGCTCACCTGTTCTTGAAAAAGAAGGCGACAAGGTTTACATCTACATTTCCACATCCCTTCACTGGACGCAGTCAAACGGCAGAGGCGACATACCTGTTTTCAAAATTGATGCTGAAACAGGCGAAATCGTGTGGAAACAAACCTTCAACTGCTCAACAGTTACTGACATATCAGGCGGTGTACAGGGTACAATTGCCCTCGGCAAAAACGACTGTGCAGATCTGATTTATGTTCCCCTTGCTCATTTTCCAAACAACTTCCGCGGCGGAATCGCTGCACTTAAGAAAGATACAGGCGAACAGGTATGGTTCTATGACGGCACAAACTACACCTGGTCTTCTCCCGTTGTTGTAACAGGAGCAGACGGAAACAGCGTCGTTATAAATGCCGACGTTTCAGGCGAGCTTGTAATGCTTGATGCAAAGACAGGCGAGCTTATCAGAAAAATCACTCCCGGCAGTCTCGTTGAAGCATCTCCAGCAGTGTACAATGACATGCTTGTTTTAGGACTTCGCAATCAGAAAATCAAAGGAATCAAGCTCACATGACGAAAAAAGGAGTTTACATTCACATTCCCTTCTGTCAGACAAAATGCCCTTACTGTGATTTCTATTCCATGCGCGGCACTGACGAAAAGAAGGATTTGTACCTTGATGCTCTGAACAAAGAAATTTTTTCTCACAAAAATATTATTGCCGATACGATTTATCTCGGCGGCGGGACTCCATCGGTTTTCGGAAAATACAGACTGAAAAATCTCATTGAAAATGCAAAAAAACAGTTTCACTTTTCAGAGGGCGAAATTACTGTTGAAGTCAATCCGTCAAGCTGCGATGAAGAGTTAATCAGAACTCTTGCAGAAGTCGGTGTCAACAGAATTTCTATGGGACTTCAATCCGCAATCGACGAAGAGAGAAAAATTCTCGGCAGACAATCTGCCACTGAAAAAGTGAAAGAGTCAGTTGAAATCTGCAAAAAATACGGCATTGAAAACATATCACTTGATGTGATGTTGGGTGTACCCAAACAGACAATAGAGAGCCTGAAAAAAACTCTGGATTTTGTTATAAATTCAGGCGCAAAACACGTCAGTGCATATATCCTGAAAATTGAAGAAAACACACTCTTTTTCAGACGCAAAGATACACTTCCTCTGCCTGACGAAGACACTGTGTGCGATATGTACGAATTCACCTGTAAGTATCTTGAAAAAGCAGGATTTATACAGTATGAAATTTCAAACTTTGCACAGCAAGGTTTTGAAAGCAGACACAACCTGAAATACTGGAATTCAGAAGAATATCTGGGACTCGGACCTGCTGCACATTCTTACCTTGAAGGAAAAAGATTTTATCATTCAAGAAGCTTTGAAGAATATTTAAAAAATCCTGTATCTTATATTCCTGACGGTGACGGCGGAAGTTTTGAAGAATTTGCAATGCTGAAGCTAAGACTGACAAGCGGCCTTTCAATGAGTGAGGTTTCTGAAAAATTCGGCAAAGAATTTTTTGTAAATACTCTGAAAAATTCTGAAAAATTTACCCGTATGAAACTGATGAACTTTGACGGAGAAAATTTATTTTTTACAAGACAAGGCTTTCTCCTTTCCAACACAATTTTATCTGAAATAATTTAAGCGAAAAATCCCCTCCGTCTTTTTCTGACGAAAAAGCCACCTCCCCTTGCATTTTCAAGGGGAGGCTTTTGTTATATAGTCTGTTAAATTTTTTAACTCAATTTTACTTTATAATTCCTGCTTCTCTGAGTGCAGTTTCTTCTCTCATTCGGTTAAATGTAAAACTGAAAAATGCTGTTTTACTTCTCTCAACGACAGTCTTGCGTGCAACGAGCCAGTCTTTCAATCCATTATGAATGTTAGAATTCTCATAATCTCCTGTATCAAAATTATATATTGCCTCGTCATAGCTCATGTCTTCGCTTTTCACTCGTTCAATTATATTAGTGCCCTCTTTTTCATCAATATATTCTGCAAGCCTTACAAGTTCAGATGTTGATGCCTCGCCCAATGATGCCATTGCATAAATATCTATATTTTCATGCTCACCGCTTATATACATATCAACATTATACTTTGCAATCAGGCTGTCAGCGTTACAAAGTGCAAGACCTGTGAAAGACACAACAAGTATTGCCGCAGAAACTGTGAGAATGCTGATTTTCGGAACAAATCTGCTGACTGCAACTGCAACAAAAATCAGTGCTAAAACAAGCATAAACCATGCGGCATAAAACCTTTTCTGTGTAAGACCGTACATATCAATATACATTACGAGCTTTGCAATTGCCGTGCTGATAAGAACAAGAGTGAAAACCGAGAAAACAACGGAAAGAATTTTCAGCACCACTGATGAGCCTTTGCTCTTTTTTGTAAACAGAATTATCATTGCAATCACGGCAAGATTTATTACGGAAACTGCACAAAGCTGGAAGAAGCCTTCCCTTGCATATTCTGCATAACTGAAATTTTCAGGAAGTACATTTGTAAAAGCCGAAACATAATACTGCCACTGTGAAATGAAGAAAAGTACATAAACCGCAAGCAAAGGAAGAGCCGCTGCAATAACAGTTGTCAGCGATGCGATTTTTGTTTTTTCTGCAAGACGCCCTATCTTTTCTTCGCTGAATTTGCCGCTTACCTTTTTGTCATCTGATGAAAGATACAGGCTGAACATAAACATTCCGAGAGGTATTGCAAAGAGAAGACAGAAAATATGTTTTAAAACATCTATCTCGTTAAACGTAAAAATATTTCCTGCAAGCTTTGTAAAATTCTCATCATAAGAGAGCAGTGCAAAAGCAATTGAAGTCGGCACCACCGCAATAACAAGACCTACCGCGAGTTTTTTGATAACATTCAGACTTCCTTTTCTTTTTCCCGAAAACATTGCGTGTGCCATTTGTGGTTTTTTCAGAGATGAAAACGGCGAAATTAAAATTGCCTCTGCCCAGTCTGCAATAAGATAATTTGAAAAGCCTTTTCTGATTGTGTTTCCCATGGCGGTATAAACAAAATAGCAAAACGCACCAAGGCAATAAACATAAGCGAAAAAGTGTATGAAAGAATTTGACGAGAGAATAAGCGAAGCTGACAAAGCCACTGCCGAAACGCCTGCAAGAGAAGATGTTACGGGTATTTTATGACCTTTGATTTTCAAGAAAATAAACGCGAACAAAAACAACGCTATTATAAACAGCATTCCGCCGAAAGGTGTGCCTGACACAGGAAACACAAGACAAAAAAGATATGACGCTATGTAAGAAAACCATGCAAAAGCTGAGTCGGGTGTTGTGAATTCACGAATCTTTTTCTCTTCCGCAACGACCTGTGCAACATTCTCGTTATTTGATTGAATATTACTGATATTATTATCCATTGTTAATCCTCCTTATCGGAAACATATTCGATTATATCTTCAACCCTGCAGTCAAGTGCTTTGCATATTGCATCAAGGGTTGAAAAACGGATTGCCTTTGCTTTGTTGTTTTTCAGAATTGAAAGGTTTGCAAGGGTAATGCCCACCTTTTCCGAAAGCTCGTTCAGCGACATTTTTCTTTTTGCCATCATCACATCAAGATTTATAATTATCATTTTTTATTTTCCCCATTTACACTGTCAGATCATTTTCATTTTTAATTTCAACTGCTTCTGCGATAACATTTTTAATTACCCTCAGACAAACACCAAGAAAAATTCCTAAGAAAGCAACGATAAAACTGAGTTGAAAATAAATTCCTAAAAATCCGAACAGAAAACAGACCGCAAAACAACACCACGAAACGCCACGGATAAGCGACACACTTTTTTCTGTGAACACAAGACCATTTTTAACCCTCTGTAAAAGTCTGAACATCAGCACGTCTGCAAACATAAAAATTGCAAGAATCAGATATGATGCTATCATCACAAGAACTCTGCCTGTTTCTGTTATATCTCCCCTGTTGCCGATGTTGTCAGGCGTATTTATAAGCATCGGCACAAGAACCGGCATTATAAAAGCACCGACCACACAGCCGATAAAAAACAGAACTGAAACTGCAATTGACAGGTTTATTGAAAATTTGTTTGAAACCTTTAACATAATTTTTTCTCCTTATGTAAGTTTTGTCTGTGCCCTCATTATACACACCGCGTTTGCGTTTGTCAATATATTTTTATCGTTTTTCGATAAAATTTGTGTTTTTCACTTTTTAGTTTGACATTATTTCCATATTGTATTAAAATAAACTCATGAAACAGAAAGAGGTGTTTTTATGAGTTCTATCGCAAAAATTTTCGCAACGATTCTCGCTTTTCTCCAGTTTGTTTTCTGCGGAGTAAGTTATGGTGAATTCGGCGAAATTGTGCCCACCGAAACAGAGAAAACAGAAATCGTAAATGACATTGACGGCCAGACAAATATGTCAGACTCAATCAAGTTTGCAAATGAAGTCAAAAATCAGGTTCAGGCAAAATATACTGATTCAGACAGAAGTGCCTATGAGATGAAAAACTCTCAGATGATTTTCACTCATACTCTCAGCAAGAAAAATTCAGGAACAATTACTGACCTTGACGGAAATGTTTTCATTTCTGATTCTTTTGATACTTATTTTGTAACCTCTGACGGAAAAACATATTACTCTTCAAATTCATCAGACGAAGGCAGAGTAAACACAATAAGACTCGGTGAATATTATTACGAGTGTCACGTCAGAGATTTTGACGGCAAATCAAGTCTTTTCAAGGTTGACAAAACATATCATGTTTACGGCGACAGACTTTACAGCCAGTTTACTCTTCTGGCATCCGAAGAAACAACTGCCCTTCAGGAATTCGGAAGTATTGTTAAAATTCCGGCATCTTCAGTTGTATCTTTCCAGGCAAAAGACAAAAACGGCGTACATATCAACACAACGGGTGAAACTGCAACACTTGAATATGTGGCTTTCGACATCAAAAATGTAGGCATTGTGGGCTTCATTATTCCCTCAGACGGCTCAACAAAACTTGTTTCACTCTCACTCGAGGACGGCTATTATGTCCTGAAGCAGGTTGCAAATTATACAGCCGGCACAGGCATCAACAAAAATGACGAAACAGGCTCATCTCCCCTGAACAACGTTACTTTCGGTGCGAGAATTTACACCGACACAACTCACTCTTTCCAGGGCATTGACAAAGAAACTTATCTTGAAAGAAATCCCCTTGCAGGTGTCAGCGTTGAAATGTCAAACTCAGGCGCACGTTACTTAGGTTATGACGCACTGAGAGGCGCATACACCTTTACAATGAACGGAACTGATTTCACAACTGCTTACAACAACCCTGAATGGCAGTTCAAGGCTCCTATCACAATTACATCTGACACTTATGACAGAACTTTCTATATCAGAATGTTCGGCACATGCGGATGCCTTGAAGCAGGTGCAATCCTTGACGATACAGACACGCTTGTTCCCATTGATGTGGAGGTCTGCAAAAACTTCCAGGGTGACGGCGGTGAGCCCTTCTACAGCGTAAAGGACTATCAGTACGGCGACAGCTTCTTCCCGATTTCAATCAAGGCAGGCAAAACTCTTTCATTCACACTTCTGAACCTTTATCAGAACTGGGGCAAATATCCGCTCAAACAGCTTTCATCAATTGAGTTCCATGTTTCCTACTATCACCTTTCAACAGGTACAACAGAATCCAACTGCATCGCCCCCTATTTTGTGTATGAAAAAGACGGTTGGCTCCTCCCCGACTTCAGAACAAGAAGCGGTAATATCTGGGCCAGTCAGCCTCAGTTCAACTCCGTTGGTATTCTTAAATTCATGAACTACACACCAAAAGTTCTCGGACTTATAGATAAAGAAACTGTTCTCAGTGAATATATGGACGCTGAAATCAGTTCAGTCGGTCAGACATACGCTGATATCACACAGAACTATATTTCAGACTGCGGTTCATACGAATACACTATCCGTCACGTGGAATTCCCCCAGACAGACGAAAACAGAACATATTACACACTGGAAGTCAATTTCCTGCGCGATATAGATTTTGCAAACTTCAAAAGAGATTTTGATTTGTTCTACTTTGACGGCAGATATGTAGAGTATAACAAAGCAGGATACCTTGATGAAAACAATAATGCAGTTACAGTTGACGTAAATTCAGGTATATCCACAAAATATTATACTCTCGGCTCAGACTCTCCTTATTTCAGCTTCTTTGATGTTACTGACGAAACAGAACACCAGATTGCCAATTATTTCGGCTGCAACTTCGGACTTATTGTTCGTGACAGTGAAATTATAATCGGCGGAGAAGAGAGCGACATTCCTCTTGTATTCAGAGAGCAGTCAACAAGCGAAAAATCATCAGGTGTTCTGACATTGGATGCAAAGAAGGTTTCCTTCAAGGCAGGCGACTCAATCAAAATGACTCTCGTTCTTCTCCCCTGGGGTGTGGGCACGGAAGAAACAGATGCTCAGGTGCTTGCAGTCCGCGAGGATAGCGCACTCAATCCCGTTACAGTCACAGCAACTACAGGCACTGTCAAAGAAGATAAACTCGTTCCTACAGTTATCTGTGAAAATAATGAGGCTCAGTTCTCAATCAAAGGCGGAAGAAATAACATTGCAGTGAGAGTTGACGGCTTTACAGGTCTTCAGTGCCCCGACATTTACATGAATGGCGAAAAGCTCGAACTTGCGTCCTCAAACGGATATGACGGCTACTCCGTATTCTACAATGATGACGGAACTTACGGCTTCAGCTTTGTTTATGAAGCAAAAGACCCCTATACAGAATACACATTTGAAGTAAAACAATAATGGAAAAGATTTTTATAATTTATCTTATTGTTATCAATGCAATAGCTTTCTTTGTTTTCGGAATTGACAAGTATAAAGCGCAGAAAAACAGATGGCGAATTCCCGAAAAAGTATTGTTTCTTTTGTCCGCAATCGGCGGCTCTGTGGGCGGACTTCTCGGAATGTACACTTTCAGACATAAGACAAAGAAAACAGCTTTTAAAATCGGTATACCGTTAATTTTAATTGTTCAGGTTGTGTTGATTCTTTATACAATGAATATTTTTAAGTAAAAACAATTTAATCTGAAATTTTTGTTGCCTCCCTCTGATGACGAGGGAGGTGTCATTTTTGTAAAAAAATGACGGAGGGAGAGAAAAAGTTTTAAGTGTGCTTCGCTCTCCCTCAGTCTTTTTTGTTTCACAAAAAAATCCGGCTCCCTCGTCAGAGGAGCCGTAAAATTTAAACTTGTCTTATTGAGTTTTAACCAATATAATCATTTATACATGAAAGTATCTGAGCATGCCAATAATCTTCTTGTTGGATTTTAGCCAAATCACCTTTAAACAGCTGTTTTGTTAAAAAACTACTGTTTTGGTTGACCACACCAACCTGTTTTGCCCTCACATTACGCATCTGATTTGAAAGACTCAGAAACGGAAACGAAAGAATATTTCCGTTAACCATAACACCTATTGTAGAGTATCTTTCTGTAGGATGTGCTATTTCAATCAAAGGGCATGTTGTACCGAAAATCATTCCGCCACTTCTTACTGTTGTTTGCGTAATTCTGGCAGGAATATTGCGATACTGTGTTTCTTCCTGTAACATCTGCATAATCATTTGGCACAGCTGGTCGCCGCTATAATTTGAAATTCTTCTTCCATCTTGTATGTAGCCACAAAATTTATCTGCTGTATAACCCATTTTTTCTGTCTCCTTGTTAAATATTACTATGTTTATTAGTCTTCTTGAAAATCTTGACAAGCTCTGTCGTAGGGACTAACATCATAATCTTTAAGTATGCAGTTTCCGTCCTGATAAAATCTGCAATCCTTACAGTATTCCATTTTTTACATCTCCTTCCTGTAAAAATCTTTGTTTTCAGAACAAATGCAATAGGCAACCTCTGAATATGAAAGTGGCAAATTAACTTCGAAAAAACGCAGTTTTTCTTCACAAACATCAAAAATTGCACTTATTGCTCCAAATTCATTAAGCCTTGCAAAAGCTTCATTTGTTTTATCATCCGCAAACGAAAAATCCGAAGATGTAACATGCGAATGCCAAAGTCCCAATATATATAAATCAGTATTATAAATATCTTTTAATCTATCTATTTCATATTCTGTATATTTATAATCATATTGAAAAAAGGCACTTTTGTGTTCAGCATCAGGGCCTGAAAAGGTGGTTTCAACAATGTACCACTCATCTTTATCGCGATATCCGATAAAAACCCCACCGGTCTCTTTATTTGTAAGTCTACTGACTTCTGACAACAAAACCGCATAAGCTCTTGATGAAATATTGACTAAAGGTTTCATTAAATTCGTGCTGAATTACTGCCTGTACATCGTTCCATCACATCCGGAAACGCGACATGGTGTAGAGTCACCATAAACTTTAAGTATCATTCTTGCATCACATGTGTCACACATAAAAGTATCTGAATTGCATTTGCATTCAGGTAATTTTTGTTTGCTTTTTTTGAATACAGTTGCTTTATCTTTTTGCATTTTTATCGCTCCTTTAAACAATAATAAACTAATAATTAAAATATTAGTTAATTTATAACTATCGAGAAATATTATATTTTATATTTAACTATTTGTCAAGAGTTTTAGTTAATTCTAATATAATACAGTTGGGTGATGAACATGAAAATAGGATTAAAGATCCGCAATATCAGAGAAGATGCCGATTTATCACAGGAACAAATCGCATCAATGATTCCTATGAATCAATCCAATTACTCAAAAATAGAACGAGATGTTCAAGAACCAAGTATTTATCAACTTAAGAGAATTGCAGAAATTTTGCATATAGACCTTAACGAACTTTTTGAACTTACTGACTTTTCTCACCAATATGATCGTGATTTAAGATTTGCAAGAACAATCAAATGTTTATATCAAGAAATATATGAAGAAAGCGACCTCACCGAGAAGTAAATCAAATTACAAGCCCACCTACAATATAAACAAAAACTACCCAAGAAGAATTTTAAAGTTCCTCTTGGGTAGTAGTTTTTGTGATTTTTCGTTTAGATTCTTGCAACGCCTGTTTTACGTGCGGCTTCTGCAACTGCGGCAGCAACTGTTGTGCCTACTCTCTCATCAAAAGCCTTGGGAATAATATATTCCGGGCTCAGCTCTTCGTCAGATACAAGAGATGCAATTGCCTTTGCTGCGGCAATTTTCATTTCTTCATTGATGTCACTTGCTCTTACATCAAGTGCTCCGCGGAAAATTCCGGGGAATGCAAGAACATTGTTGATCTGATTGGGATAGTCGCTTCTGCCTGTACCGACAACTGCAGCACCTGCTGCTTTTGCTTCGTCAGGCATGATTTCGGGAACAGGGTTTGCCATAGCCATAACCACAGCGTCCTTTGCCATTGATTTAATCATATCCTGTGACACACAACCGGGTGCTGAAACACCAACAAGAACATCTGCACCTTTAAGTGCATCTGCAAGTGTGCCGTCAATGTTATCCTTGTTTGAAATTTCAGCCATTTCTTCCTGTGCGGAAGTCATACCTGCTTTGCCTTTGCAGACAATACCGAAACGGTCACACATGATAACATTTCCAACGCCTACCTGCAGGAAAAGTTTTGCAATCGCAATACCTGCTGAGCCTGCACCGTTGATTACAACTACCGCATCCTCAACCTTTTTGCCAACGCATTTAAGAGCGTTCATAAGAGCGGCTGAGCAGACAATTGCTGTGCCGTGCTGGTCATCGTGGAAAACGGGAATGTCCACGTCTTCTCTTTCTTTCAGCTTTCTTTCAATTTCAAAGCAACGGGGAGCGGCAATATCCTCAAGATTGATGCCGCCGAATGAGCCTGCAAGAAGTGCAATTGTGTTTACGATTTCGTCAACATCCTTTGAGCGGATGCAGAGAGGGAAAGCGTCAACTCCTGCAAACTCCTTGAAAAGAACACATTTGCCTTCCATAACAGGCATACCCGCCTCAGGTCCGATATCACCAAGACCTAAAACCGCAGTACCGTCTGTGATAACTGCAACAAGGTTGTGGCGGCGTGTCAGCTCGTAGCTTTTGCTGTAATCTTTATTGATTTCAAGGCAAGGCTGTGCAACACCGGGGGTGTAAGCAAGTGACAATGATTCCTTGTCATTTACCTTTGCTCTTGCGTTAACTTCAATTTTACCCTGCCACTCGTAGTGACATTCGAGGGCTTTTTTTGCATAATCCATTTTCCATTACCTCATTCCCAGGGGAATTTATAGTCAAGTCCTAAGTCATCACGAACTTTTGACATTTCTTTCTGAACTGATTCGTTAATGGGCACACCTGAGTCTTTTCTCTGCTGCCAGATTTCGTATTCTTTCTCACCAGCAGTGTAAATTCTTTCCTGACCGGGTGCTTTCTTTGATGCGCGAATTGTTCGGATGATATCGCCTGCTTTCTTTCTGCAAACATCCTCACCAAGGAAGTGGTCTGTATCAATTGCGATGAAGAAGTGACCAAGGTGATAAGGTACTTTCTCTCCGTTTTCGCCTACACCGTCAAGTGATTTGCCGTAATCACCGTCCTGAAGAACTGATGAGAAGAATTCAACTGCAAGAGCAAAGCCGTAACCTTTGTAACCTCCGAGAGCCTCACCAATACCGCCGAGAGTTGTAAGTGCTGCTGTGCCGCCTCTGATTTTTCTGAGAGCCTCGCCTGCATCACCTTCTACCGGCTCGCCGTCAATACCGATAATTGTACCGGGGTGAACGTCTTCACCGATTCTCTCGTAATATTCAACCTTACCATTCTGTGTGATTGAAGTTGCACAGTCAAAGTTGAAATCAAATTCCTCGTCTGTAGGAACACCGATTGTGAAAGGGTTTGTACCGAACATACCTTCAACACCATGTGTAGGAGCAACTGAAGGACGGGCATTTGTACCTGTCATGCCGATGCAACCCGCTTTTGTTGCCATTGTTGTGTAATAGCCTGCAATACCGTAGTGGCATGAATTACGAACTGCTACCATACCCATACCGTATTCTTTAGCCTTTTTAATTGCAAGTGACATTGCCTTATATCCGATAACCTGTCCCATGCCGTCATGTCCGTCAACAACTGCGGTTGTGGGAGTTTCTTTGATAATTTCAAAATTTGTTACAGGATTCTGGATGCCCCAGTTGATTCTGTCAATGTAGATAGGCTTGAATCTGTTACAACCGTGTGATTCAATACCTCTTCTGTCTGATTCGAGAAGAATGTCTGTGCAGATTTCCGCATCTTCTCTGGGGACACCTGTTCCCACAAACGCATCAGTAATAAAATCCTGAGCAGTTTTCCAATCAAGTATTACTTTTCCCATATTTATCTACTCCTTTGTCTTAATTAATCTTATTCATGTTCTTCCCAATCCATGGAGCGTTTAACCGCTTTCTTCCAACCTGCATAAAGTTTGTTGCGGCTTTCCATATCCATCTGCGGAGTGAAAATTCTGTCAACCTCTCTGAGATTGCTGAGTTCTGTTTCATCTTTCCAGAAGCCTACTGCAAGACCTGCAAGGAAAGCAGCACCGAGAGCCGTTGTTTCCACCATTTTCGGGCGGTCAACAGGTGTTCTTATCATATCCGACTGAATCTGCATCATAATGTTGCTGACTGATGCACCGCCGTCAACACGAAGAGAAGAAAGCTCAATGCCTGAGTCTGCATTCATAGCCTCCAGCAGATCTGTCATCTGGAACGCGATACTTTCAAGACACGCTCTTGCAATATGTGCTCTGTTTGCACCGCGTGTAAGTCCCATCATGCAACCTCTTGCATACATATCCCAATAAGGTGCACCAAGACCTGTGAAAGCAGGTACGAAATAAACGCCGTTTGCATTTTCAACACTTTCAGCAAGCTCGTCAACACGTGGAGCCGTGTCAATAAGGTGAATCTCATCTCTCAGCCATTTGATAACTGAGCCTGCATTGAAAGCACTGCCCTCAATAGAATACGTAACCTTGTCACCGATTCCCCATGCAACACCCGAAACAAGGTTGTTCTTTGAACGAACTCTTGTGTCACCTGTGTTCATAAGAAGGAAACAACCTGTACCGTAAGTGTTTTTTGCCTGTCCTTTCTCAAAACAGGCCTGACCGTAAAGTGCCGCAGGCTGGTCACCGATTGCACTTGCAACGGGAACACCTGCAAGTTCCTCGAGACCTAAAATTCCCTCGGAAACATAGCCGTAAACCTCACTTGAGGGTCTCACATTCGGGAGCATACTCATGGGAACTTCAAGCTCTTTACAGAGTTTTTCATCCCAGCAAAGCTTATCAACATCGAAAAGCATTGTCCTTGATGCATTTGAATAGTCAGTAACATGACAGCCTGTCAATTTCCAGATAAGCCATGTGTCAACTGTTCCGAAAAGTAAATCGCCTTTTTCTGCCGCTTCTCTTGCTCCCGCTACATTGTCAAGAATCCACTTGATTTTTGTGCCTGAAAAGTAAGCATCAATAAGAAGTCCTGTTTTTTCCTTTACATAGTCTTCAATGCCGCGGCTTTTCAAATCTTCACACATTTTTGCAGTTCTTCTGCACTGCCATACAATAGCGTTGTAAACAGGCTTGCCTGTATTCTTGTCCCATACAATCGTGGTTTCACGCTGGTTAGTAATGCCGATCGCTGCAATCTGTGAGGGCTTGACATCAGACTGAGCAAAAAGCTGAGTAATTGAGTTGAACTGACTGTAAAGAATTTCCATAGGGTCATGCTCAACCCAGCCCGTATTGGGATAA
Source organism: uncultured Eubacteriales bacterium (assembly GCA_964507395.1). GTDB lineage: Bacteria > Bacillota > Clostridia > Oscillospirales > Acutalibacteraceae > SIG575. The sequence goes on from CAZDQE010000018.1 coordinate 33,224, forward strand.
ATCTGATTAAACTCTTTCTGTGCTTTCGCAACAATTTTACCGTACTTGTCAAAGACAACCGCTCTTGAGCTTGTAGTTCCCTGATCAAGGGAGAGAATATACTTTTCCATATCATATCCTCCTCAAATAAAATAGGGGAAAACCACAACTCAAAAAATTTTCAAGCTGTCAGTTTTCCCTCCAATTAATATATAATCTTACATCTATATCTTAATCCAAAATAATTTAAAAGTCAATATACAGAATGGTCTCTCTGTTATACTTTCTGATTCTTTCTGAAGTTGGGCATATCCATTGCCTTACCGCCGTTCTGAACAGAAATGTTTGAAAGCAGAGCTACCGCACTCCACTCAGCTGCATCGTAAACATCAACATAAGGCTTTGTGCCGTTTGCAACTGCATCAATGAAGTCTTTGACAATGAAGAAGTCACCGCCTTCATGACCTGTTTTTCTCTGTTCTTCAGTTGCAGTTTTGTATCTTTCCGGAAGATAAAGTCCCTCATACTCTTTGAGAGGCTGCCATTCCTGCTTGTAACCGTATTCTGCGCCTTCAGGCATAATATGTACCTTGTGCCGGTCGCCTAAGCCTCTGGGAGCTTCATAAGCACCGTTTGTTCCCTGGAGAAGGTAATAGTTCATGTTATGAGGTCTGTTTGAAACGCAGTCAACACGCACTTTCACAAGTTCACCGCCGTCAAGAGTACACATTGTAACTGTCGTGTCGTCCTGTCTGAACTGAGGAGCAGTAAAACTTCCTGTACCGAAAGATGAAACTGATGTGATTCTCTTATTCTTGAAGCATTTCATAACAGGTCCGAGAGAATGTGTAGGATAGAAACATCCTCTTGTGCCAAGCTGCCAGTAGCTTCTCCATGAGGTTTTGCCGTTTTTGTAAACTGCAAGCTCTTTAATATCATGGAGATATTCACCCTCAGCATAATAAAGCTTACCGAAAAGACCGGCTTCAGACATATTTCTTATCATCTGAGCCTGGGGAGAATAGCAGTAGTTTTCAGCCATCATATACGTTTTACCGCTTTTTTCAACTGCTTCAACGAGCCAGTGAAGTTCATCCATTGTAACACCTGCAGTAACCTCACTCATAACATGCTTACCTGCTTCAAGAGCAGCAAGTGTCTGCATTACATGGTACTGCATGGGGGTTGCAACAATGACTGCATCGATATCGCTTTCAAGCATATCGTCATAAATTCTGTATGTATTAGGAATATTGTACGTTTCAGAAATTTCTTTGAGAACATCTTCGTCAAGGTCACAGATTGCTGTAATTTCAACATTTTCGCAATTCTGTAAACCCATAATCATGCACTTACCTCTTGCGCCCACAATACCGACTTTGATTTTCTTTTCCATTTTTTAGTCCTCCAATCTGATAAAGCAATGATGGCTTGCATCCTCTTCTTTAAGCATTTCAAGTTCTTTTATGCCATATTCTTTCATAACTGCAAGCCAGCGCTCATACATGCCCTCGTCATATTCAACAGGCTGGAAGCCGTATGAAAGATAGCTTCTGACCGCTGCTTTTCTCCATTCGTCAGTTGTGAGGAAAGCGTAATCGCAACCGTCATCATAAAGTTTGTTTACCGCAATCTGGTTAAGAACGTTACCAAGACCTCTGCCTCTCATGTCGCTTCTTACAGACACCATGTGAACATGTCCCATGTTTTTATCGGGATGATAAATTACTGCAATTGTTGCAACGTGCTCACCCTCATAATCAATAAAGAAAACATCCTTTTCAGGAATAAGGTCATCGCAGTCGATAATAGCATCGTGGAAATTCTTTTCAGTTGCGTCCTCGCCTACAAGACCGTTTTTGCAAATTTCAATCCATGCGGGGATATCGCTCTCGTCCTTATAATTAACAACAGTAAACCCCTCGGGAAGTTTTATGGGCTCGGGCTTCTGTCTTTTCCAATACATTTTAAGCTGTGCCATTTTCATTTCTCCTTACCTTTTTAATATAAAAATATTTTATCACACTTCATCAGCTTTTTCAATGTGTTTGCAAAGAAAATCTGCATCAATCTGTGCAAAGAAAATCTGCATCAATCTGATGATTGATGCAGAATGTTTTATACGTATTCAATTGTGTAACAAGGAGAACGAAGTCCTAAAACTTCATATATCCTTGCACCCTTGACTGTTTTCTGTCCGTCGATAGAAACAGTAAGAGCATGTCCGATATTTTTATCAACTGCCTCATCATGTGAAAGAATCTGAATCCAGTTTTCGGGGTCTGAAGAAAGCTTGATATTAAAGTTGTTTTCAAGCTTGTACTTCATTTCTTCTTCAGTAAACGTTACTGTTTTCTTATAACCTGAAACTGTGCTGTCATATTTACTTTCAACGCGTGTGAGATAAGGCAAATCCTGCACCCAGATATCACTGCACTTTGCAGTTGTGCCCGCAGAAGTTGCAGAATAAGGTGTGAAAGCAACGCTGCTGTTATAAGTAAGATACTGGCCCATAACCTCGTCAACAACCGCATATATCACATCGCTCTTTGATGCATTTTTGACGTCTGCTTTCAAAGCATGGTGATTAGAGGTAAAGTTCACACCAAAGTTACTGTGATACTTACCGTATGTATAAATTACAATGCACTGTGCTTTAAGAGCCTCTGTCTGGAAAGAGGGACCCATCTCTGCATAAAGTGCACCTGCAAGGTAATCTCTCATTGAATATTCTGTGCCGTTATATTTGACCTTTTCAGGAGCATTGCTGTCCTTTTTCACCAACGTTGTTCCGGGATAATAGTGATTTAAAATCCATTTATAATCAGCACCGTCATTTTTTGCATAAAGGTTTGCACCGTTCTGACTCATGCCGATGTCATGTCCCCAACCGTAGGTTGTGATTTTGAAAGTGCCTTCTTTTTCTTCATCCTCATCCTTACCGAGAATGATGTTATAAATCTTCATAGCGTCAGCAACATTAACGTCACTGTCCGAATTTACATCTGCTTTTTTCTGTTCTTCATCTGTCAGCGTGTTTTTACCTGAAATAAAATTGAATACTATCATAGCATCACTGACAGTTACATCGCCATCGCCGTTTACATCACCTTTGGCTGCGGCAAAAACATTGACAATACTAACACTGAGAATAAGTGTCAATACAGCAAGAAGAACGCATAAAGTTTTCTTTGCTTTACTCACCGTTTCTTTTCCCTCCGCGTATTTTACATCTTTGTACTGTAGCCTATATCGTGCCCTATAATAGTAACAAACAAATTACAAAAAATCAAGTCTTTTATGAAAAGTTAACAATTTATTACATTTTTTAATAAATGATTACAGAGCTTTCTACAATATATTGTGTTTTTCGATTCTTTATATACAAAAAGTAAGGACTGTACCATTTCGGTACAGTCCCTGAGTTTTTGTTTTTTCAGAAAAATCAGAATGTAACTGTGTAGTCAACAGCT
>CAZDQE010000019.1:0-35912 GCA_964507395.1 uncultured Eubacteriales bacterium
ATACCGACGGCGCAGAAATTCTCGACCTTAAGTTTGAGAATGTAGAAATCTCTGCGGTGCCTTCTGAAACAAACAGCTTCCTCGGAATAAAAACAGGTGCTGTTATAGGCGTTGCTGCAAATACCACAATCCAGAATGTAGAAGTTACCGGTACAGTCAATATCAATGTTAACGGTTCCTTCGGCGGAAGAGCAGGTGCCATCGGCGGTATTGTCGGTGAAGCAAAAGATGCTGTTATTCTGACTGATGTAGCGGTTAAAGGTACTGATAATGATAACCGTGCAGAAATTAAAGGTCTTTATCAGGTCGGCGGTATCGTTGGCTCAGCGGCAGATTCAACAGGCGGTTCAATTACAAACGCCGTTGTCGAAAATGCTGATATTACTAACTCTGCAACCTCAGGCGTAAGTATTGCAGGCGGCGTTGCAGGTCAGTATTCCGGCACAATTACAGGTTCAGAAGTGTCTGACGATGAAGGTAATATTACTGAAACACGCGTAACCGTTAACAATGTATCAGTAACAGGTACAGTTGCAGGCGGTGTCGTAGGTACAGGTAATATCAATAATCTGGCTTCAGGCGGCTGTGACCTTACAATTAAATATGCGGATGTTACCAATACAAGTGTTGAAGTGACCGAGTCGGTAAGAACAGACGCCAATGCAGGTCCTAACGGTATTGCCGGCGGTATTCTCGGTACAACACACGAAAGCTACATATATCTCATTGAAGATTGTACGGTTGATTCAAATTCAACAGTAATCTCGGGTTATTGTGCAGGCGGTATCGTAGGTAAAGTTGAGAGCAGGGGTGTAGGCACACTTCAGTCAGAAGCAGCTATGTTTATTAAAAACAGCTCAACTCAGGCTTCTGTTACCCAGACCAATGCTCCCACGACGGCAACTCTTTCACTGAGTGACGATACTAAGCGTGGCTCAGGTGCAGGCAGTGTAATCGGTGTTATTACTACGAATGCTTACATTATGAATACCGAAACAAATGCTCCGCAGATTCAGATTACAAATGTAACTGCAGGCGGTAACATTTCAGGTACATTTAATGTTGGCGGTATTGTCGGTGAATTTGCATCTGTTCAGGCAAAGCTTTACGAAATGTCAGATTCAATTGTCTATGATTGTATCGTAACAGCAAAGCTTACAGCACTTGAAAATGCAACTGAGCGTTTTGGTGTTATTCTCGGTTCAATTGAAGGTAACCAGTATAACTCAAACAATCCCAATGAGCAGGTTCTCAATGTACAGTCACCGTTCCCTGAACAGGATGCAAGCGGCGATACAATTGAATATGCTGTAAAACCTTTCGATAAGATTTTCTATTCGTCATACACAGCAGGTGAGTATAATCTTTACGGTCTGGCATCAGTTAAGGATTATCAGGACCCTGTTTACAGCGTATTCTTCAGCACGATTTACGATGTAAATCAGGTTGCATATAATTTCACATCACCTTCAGACGGTACTGTTACAAAGCTTCCCATCAGTGTTGTTACAGACGGTTTCGTTGCAAATGATCCAACTGCGGCTTATCAGTGGTTTGGCGAAAGTGTATATGAATTTACTGATGATTTTGAAGCACTTCTTGAGGAAAATGAAGGTTCGGGTACACCTTTCGGATTCACAATCGCAGGTAAAGACTTTACTCTTGTAGAAGACGGTGTTCAGTCAGCGGATAAGACAATATTTGAGGTTATTCCTAACCCCAACAGTAACAGTGAAATATATCCTTATAAGATTACAGTTAAGCAGTTTGCAACAGCAGACCTCGTGTTTACTTACACTAACGGACTTCAGATTGCAATTCCCGTAATCTGTGGTGTAAACTTTGAAGGTGACGGTTCAACAGACGACCCGATTAAGGTTGCAAATGCAGACATCTTCTATCACATCGTTAAAGTTCTTCCGTCTTACTCATTTATTCAGACGGCGGATATTGACCTGTCAGACGGGACGAAATATCCTGCTACTGAGGTAGCACAGATAATTTCTAACTTCACAGGTACTTATGACGGTTGGAATGAAGATGAAGAGCGCAACTGGGAAATAAAAGGATTCAATGTAAATATTGATTCAGCAGAATCTCCTATAGGTATTTTCGGTAAAGTATCAGGTGAGAAGACGGATGCTGACGGAAATGTAATTCCAAACGTTCAGAACGTCACATTTGTTAACTGTACCGTAAACGGCGGTGATGCTGCTCAGGGCACAGGCGTATTCGCAGGTGCAGTAACAGACGGTGCAACGATTTCTAATGTTAAAGTACAGAATTCTGCTGCAACCTCAAATGTGGGAAATGTCGGCGGTGCAGTCGGTACGGTATCAGGTGCAACAACACTTGAAAATATCGAGGTAACAAGCACAACTGTTACAACTGACAACGGCACAGCAGGCGGTGTTGTTGGTACAATAACAGAAGATACAGTAACAGTAACTTCTCCCATGGTTTCAGATACAACTGTAACATCAGGTACAGTTGCTGACGGAGTATTCAGCGGTGGTTCAAACACCGATGATATCGCAGGCGGTATCGTAGCCCAGGCTCTCGGTACAATCACAGGTCCTGAACCCACAATTGATGAAGAGGGTAACACTGTTTACGCTAACGCAGTTGAAAATGTTACTGTAAGAGCCTCTGTTTCAGGCGGTGCAGTCGGTGCAGTTTATAAGACTAACATTGCTGACAGCACAACAATAGAAAGAAAGCTTTCACTCTGTGACATCAGAGTGTCAGAGACTGATGTTGTTGCAAAATCCGCTGATGATACAAGATCATCATCAGGCGCAGGTCTTTTAGCTCTTGCAAGAAACACGACAAACATTACTATTGATAACTGTTATGTTACTAAAACAACAACTGCATCTACTGTAGCTTCAAGCGGTAGCGTATCTTATGCCTCAGGTGCAGTAGCCAATGTTGATAATTCAGTCAAAACTCTTAAGATAACTGATACAGAGTCGTATGCATCGGTTACGGCAAGTGAAGCAGGAAAAGACGGTACGGTTTATGCCTCAGCTCTCGTAGGCTACATTATTAATGAACCGAGTATTCTTACAATCGACGGCTCAGTAGCAGGCGGTAAGATTACAGGTAAAGCAATGACAACTTACGTTGCAGGTGTAATCGGTGGCTTCGATAAAGATATCAACACCGAAATCACCGCCTCACTCTTTACAAACGGCGTGATCAGTGCTGAAGTTGAGTGCATCGACGGTTCTTCTGCTAATGCAACACTTACTCCTGTTCACCGTTACGGTAAATTTATCGCAAGATACGGTGCAGACATGTTCAAGGAAGAAAAATTCTCAACAATGTTTGCAGACAACTACTATTCATCATATCCTCAGGATATTTCATTCTTCTCATCAGAATCCGGCGAAAGTGCTTACGAATCACTTCTGACAGAAGAAATGTTCAAGGATATAAATGTTCAGGGCAATCTTATAATTGCTGATGAATATGAGTCAAACTGGAACAGTGTTGCGATTACAAAGAACATCCTTTCTGACACAATACTTTACGCAAAACTTAGTGTGTATGCCGAACTTTCTTACGGTAGCGGATCTTACAAGAGAGTAAGCACAGCAGCAGGCGGTTTTGACCTCGTCGCAACTGAAGGTGAGGGCTGTATTGACCTTGTCGGTAATATTCAGGGAATTGAAAATGAAGAAACAGGAATAATCGATAAATATCAGCTTACTGTTAGACCTACAGGCTACGGTGCAGAAATGCTGGTTGCAGAGTATACATGCGGACTCAAGACAACAGGTACAATTATTTCTGTTGAAATCAAGGGTACAGGTACAGAAACAGACCCGTATCTTATCAGCACTCCCACACAGCTTCGTGTTGTAGCTTACCTTGCAGAGGGTAACAAATACTTCAGACAGATCAACGATATTGACCTTTCAGGTTCTTATAACGCAAACGGCACAGATACAGATAAGTTTATCCATTACAACAACGGCAAGTTCTATTCTCCCATCGGTACTTCATCAGCACCCTTCGACGGTGTATATGACGGTCAGGGTTATAAGATTACAGGCTTGAAGATGGAACGTAAGGATGAATCAGATCTCGGTCTTTTCGGTGTAGTAGCACAGAAAGGTACGCTCGTTCCCACAATCAGGAATGTTCACCTTGAGCTTTTGGCTCCTGATGCTGCTGATACAAAGGCAAACGGTATCGTAGGTGATAAAAATATCGGCGGTATCGCAGGTCGTATTTCAAACGCTCTTATTGAAAACTGTTCAGTTACAGTCGGTACTGTAACAGGTAAGAACTATGTTGGCGGTATCGTAGGTAACTTTACTTCTTCGAAAGTTATTAACTGCTTCACCCAGAGTGATGTAAACGCATTTGGAGAAAGTAAACCATATGCCGGCGGTATCGTAGGTTATGTTACTGATGCTGTAAACTTCGCTTCGGAAATTTCAGGCTGTTTCGCATCAGGCAGTATCTACGCAACACCTATTGATACAACAGCAGGCAACGACAAGTCAAATGCGGCAGGTATTGTATCTTATGTTGCAGACTCATCAGAACTTGTAATTGATAACTGTCTCTTTACAGGTACAACTGCAAGCGGTTACGGCGTTTTGGCAGGTGCAGGCGCAATGGGAATGGTTCTTACCATTACCGATTGTATTGATGCAGGTCAGAACATTGCAATGGCAGCAGGTGACATCTTTAGTAAGATAACTAACGCTGTTGCTCCCACAACTCTGGCAGGTACAATCACACAGAGCGGCCTTTATTACGATTCATCACTTCTTAAAGTTGATACAGTAAATTATCCTGATGAGGATACAGGCTTTACAGGCAAGTCAACAACAGACTTTCTGAGTGGAAATGTAATGTCAGAGGTAGTTGACGAAGAGGGTAATCCTCTTTGGTCAAAGACTGAAGATCATTATCCTGTTCCTGTTGTTTCGGGTATTAAGGTTGTTAATTACAACGAATCAGGTCTTCCGATAGATGCAGACGGTAATGTAATAGATGATATTACAACATATCTTGAAAATCTTGAAGAAACTCCTGACCCTTATTCAGAGGCTTACGCTCTCTTCCTTTCAGCACCGGTTCAGATAAGTGAGGAAGAGGAATGTAACGACATCAATGATTCTGCTTCTTACGGTAAAGGTCTTGTATATCCCGTAACGCTCCTTACAAATATTGATGAAAATAAGGTAACTTACTCATCATCAATCTTTGATACAACTGATACAGTAGCATATCCGGAGGGCTTTGATACAAGACTTTACGGTGTAGGCGAAAACAAGAATGTTGACCTTCTCTTTGAGGATAAGGACACAGGTTATACATCAGTTTACAGAAATATCTTTGACACAACAAAGAGTATAGCGACTAAAGCAGGCTTTGATGAAACTCCCTCAAAGAACACTTATGTAAATTCAAGTGCTGCTTCGGGTGTTGTCTTCTCAAACGGCGAGGCATATTACAATGCACAGGTTCCTGTAGTACATGCGACTGCAGAAATTAACGGTGTTGAAGTCGAGCGAGACATCAAGATTCCTCTCAGCTACGGTTCAACTTACTGTATTGCAACTCAGAGACAGCTTTATGCTCTCGGTAAAGCAGAGTATGAGCTTGTTGCAGGCACTAAATTCTCCAACTACTACGGCTCAACTTATAACTACAAGCTTATTACAGATATCGATTGCGGTGATAACGAAACATTGTTCACACCTATCGGCTCTGACGTAGATTCAGGTTACACAGGTCAGTTTGACGGTAGCGGTCACACAATCAAGAATCTTAAAATTAAGCAGACAGGTTCAGACTACGTTGGCATGTTCTCGAAGATTTCTAAGGACTATAGCCGCAATGTAGACCCGTTCATCAAGAATCTTACTCTTGAAAACGCAACTGTTGAAGCTCTGAGCAAGACATCCGGTGGTGTGGAAACAGGCGGCAGTTATGTTGGTACACTTGTCGGTCATGTTTATAATTCAGCTGTTACTATCGAAAACTGTCATGCAATCGGTTCTGCAGAGTATGAGAGAGATGCTGACGGCGAAATCGTAGTTGACGAAGACGGTAATCCCGTAGTAACAGAATATAACGGCACTGTAACAGGTGCAGGCTCTTATGTCGGCGGACTTATCGGTAAAGTAGACTATCCCTCAGACGTTATCAGTAAATGTAGTTCTTCTGTTAAGGTTTCAGGTTCAAAAGACTCTGTCGGCGGTCTTATCGGTGAATCAGCAGGTACAGTTAATTCTTGCTATGCAACAGGTAATGTTATCTGTGATGAACTTACAAACGGCAATATCTGCGGTGTCGGCGGACTTATCGGTATTATGACAAACGGTACCGTAACACAGTCCTTCGCTTCAGGTAATGTTGAAGTTAAAGCATTTAATACAAATCTTGCTTATAATAACCTCACAAACGGTCAGTTCGGTATCGGCGGTTTTGTAGGTTATGTTGCAGAAATGAATGATATTGCAGCGGATGTTATTTCTGACTGTTTCAGCGGCGGTAATGTAGCATTCGGTACTGCAAATGACACATCAACAGTCAGATCTAACGGTACAGCTATAGTAGGTGTCGGCGGCTTCAGCGGTATCAACCGCGAAGCAATTGCTAATGCGTATTCATCAGCAGCAGTTAAAGCAACCTTCGGTGATATCGCTAACAGAAATGACAGTTCAGTTTACGGTGTAGGTGTAGGCGGTATCTGCGGTGTAGCACTTGGCAATGTATCAGATGTTTACTCATCAGGTTCAGTAGCTCCTGCTTACAAGTCACTTGACCAGACTTATGATGATTCCTACTACGGAGTAGGCGGTACGATCGGTACTACAATGGATTCAGATGCAACTTGTCAGTACTGCTATTATGATAGCTGGACTAACACAGACCCGAACCTTACTTCAATCGGCGGTAGGGAAGATAACGGTGAGGCACGTTCGCTTACTACAGCAATGCTCACAAACGGTAAGAAACCTTCATTTGGTAACTGGTCATCTGAAGTTTGGGGCTTTACTCAGAACGCATATCCCTATCTTAAGTCTCTTCTCAATAAAGATGCTGATGCTTATATTAAAACAAACTCAATTCTTTCTGTTGTTTGCGTAAACGTAGAAGATGATGACGTTTCAGCAAAAACAGGTGCAGGCGTTACAATGGCTCTTACTGTTCCCACAGAGTTCAAGTACACAACAGAAAATGGCGAAACAGTAACAGAATACCTTGACTGGGCAGGCGCAACGCTTGAAGGCAACCGTGCGGCTATCATCAGAAGCCAGAACGTCCGCGAATATGTTAACGTTGTAGCGCAGGTAATAGGACTTGAAGAATACGCAACACGTATTTACAGCCGTCTTTGCGCAGATATGAAGGGTACGTTTAAACAGCCCTATCTTATCGGTAATGAAACAGACTTAGCTCATGTGAATATGACAGCAGACGAGCTTGAAACAGCTAAAGCTGAATACACAGGCTTCTATGACCAGTGGGCAACACCTCTTAACAGTGGTAACAACCAGGTTGAAGGTATAGTTCACTATCAGCTCATGTCAAACGTTTCAGTAACAAATGTACGTAACATTCCTGCAGCACCTGAAAGCTACACTTACACAATTACGTCAATAGACGAAAACGGTGCTGAGACATCAACTGATAAGACATTCGCATATCAGGGCTTTATGTTCAAGGGTAACGGCTACGCAATTAAGGACGTAGCAACTACAGGAACATATTTTGCAAATGTTGATGAAAATTCAATGATTACAAACATGATCTTTGATAACTTCACATTTACAGGCTCAAATGCGGCAATAGTCGGAACAAACGAAGGTCAGCTTCTTGATGTTTATGTAAGATCATCAATGGGCGATGGCACAACAGAAATCAGCGATGCTGCAGGTCTTGTTCTTACAAATAAAGGTACAATTGACGGCTGCGTTGTTGATGCAACTATCAGCGGTGCAAAGAGTAATGTCGGTGTGATGGCTGTTAATAACAGCGGTACAATCAAAAACTCCGGCACAGCAGGTACTCTTGACACTGCAACAGGTGATTCTGTATCAGATATCGGTGCATTTGTTGCAAACAATACGGGTGTAATTGAAAGCTCGTTCTCAATGGCAGATGTAAATGTTCTTACGAATGAAAGCGCAGATGTGCAACGCCTTTCAGGATTTGCAGCGTTGAACGCAGGCACAATGGACGGCGTTTACACAAGGTCAGCAGTAAGCTTTGTAAATACTCCTGCAGACTCTTTGACAATTGCATCTCTTGCAGGCGAAATTACAAGCAGTGATGCAGAACCTATTACAAATTCTTACGCAGCAGGACTTCTCGGCTACTTCAATCCTGCACAGGATTCAATCCTCTTCGGCACAGTGCCTGAAACAATGAACAAGCTTTCAAGTGTTTATGTTGATAAGTCACTTGCAGGTGAGGCTTCGGCAAACAGCTTCAAGTATTCAGCATCACTTTCAAGCATGATGAGTATGCAGTATGCGGCTGACTCAATGAAGTATGACGAGACAAATAATCCGACAGGCAAGTTTGTAGCAGGCGAGGAAACAGACCTTGTTCTTCCTCAGCTTACATCAATACTGGGTGCGGAAAACCATAAAGTTGTTGATGAAGAAGGTAACCTCATCTACGTTGATACTTCAGTTACAGATGCAGTTGTTACCTACACTCTCTTCACAGAAACAGACGATTATGGTAACTCTGTAAGAAAATACAGATGTTCTGACGGCAATATTTACCTTGCTGACGATGTTGACAATGTTATTGATGCTGAAAGCGGAGGAATCGTGACTTTATTTGACAACCTCGAACTTCAGTATTCGATATTGCTTGAAAACAAAACAATCATCAGAAACTATGATGTAATCAAAGCATATTCCAAGATTTCATCAATGGTACTCAAAACAGCACAGAGTCAGTATGCTGACAGACTTGTTCCGAATTCTTCAACAACAATGATAAACGAAACTGTAACGCTGAACTCATCAGTAAGTACAACTGATGGTGTAAATTATGTTACAGCATCAGGCAATAACGACATTATCGGTATCAACAATAGTACAGATAAACTTACTACGTATGGAGACGGTAAGGATTCAATTGTTGTCAGGTACAACAGTTCAATTGAACTTTCACGTGGTACTGTTATCAATCCTCAGCTTCTTATTGATGTGGCTGTTAATTCGGAAACATTGATTAATACCATTAACCCCAACTTTGAGGGTGGTCTTGGTACTAAGGATAAACCGTATATAATCCACGATGCAGCTTCCTTGCAGTCACTTCATTATTACGGTACAGAAAGCGAGCTTTACTTCGTTCTCGGTGATAACATCGATATGAGCGGTATAGATGATTTCCAGATTCATGTATTTACTGCGCATCTCAATGACCCCGAATCAGTAGGAGAGAATCCGTCACAGTATACAATCAGTAACTTCACTTCAACCAAGGGTGACGGCGGTCTCTTCGGTAGAGTTGAAAGCGGCGCAGTAATCAATAACGTAGCTCTTACAGCGACTATTGAATCCGGTGAGCAGTATGTAGGTGCCCTTGCAAATATTGTCAATGGCGGTACAATTACAAACTGTGTTGTTTCAGCAGACGTAACATCAAATTCTGCTGACGAAGGTTCCGCAACAGGTGTTCTTGCAGGTCGAGTAACAGAAAATGCAGTAATCAGCGGTATCGTAACAACAGGTAACGCAAGTGCTGAAGCAGGTGCAGTCGGCGGTGTTATCGGTTATGCTGAAAACGCGGTTATGAGCGAATTCCTTTCAACTGCAAATGTAGGCGAAGGTGAAGAGGTTGCAGGTATCGTTGGTACAATGGGTGAAAACGCAACACTCACAAATGTCCTTTACGGCGGTGTTGCAGAAAGCAAGAAACCTATCGTTGCAAGTTATGTTTCAGAAGATGCAATCACAAACACATATTACGATACACAGCTCAATAAGGGTATTGAGGCAGACTCGGTAATCGGTGAAGGCAAAACAACAAGTGAATGTGAAAAACTTGAAATTGCAAACTTCACACCGCTTGAAACAGGTTTCTATCCCGTGCCTGAAACAGTAGCGAATGCTATTGCAGTTGACGGTGCAGCAACAGTTTATGAATCCTATGGTGCAACAGCAGCTCTTGCAGCAGCAACCATGAACTTCTACTTAGGTTCAAGCCGCGGACAGACAGGTTTCTACACATCAATGCAGTTTGTAAACACAGTTTCAGCTTCTGCTGTTACAGTGACTGAAGAAAATAACGGCGGTTACTTTGATTTTGGTGAAGTCGGAAATGTTTGTGTGGTAAAATCTGCAAAATACAATGCAGAAAAAGACCCGGCAATTATTCTTACACTTGATAACGGTGCAACAAGAACAATTCGTCCCGGCCTTGTAAGAAACGCTAACATCTCTTACACAATTATAAATTCAAGTGACCTTGATGTAAGCGGCAAGACATTAGGCGTTCTCTTCAAGAGTGTTGCAGATAAAGCAAGTACAGATTCGGTCAACGTTCTTAATGATTTCACAAACGTAATCGGTGAAAAACAGACAGTTGATGCTCTCATTATCGCAGAAGGTCTTGACGGCTTCTATGTAGGAGAAATGTTACCTGCAGGTTATGAGTACAAGATAAGTGCTACACTCAACGGCGAAGAAATCGCAGAGAGTGACATAACAGTAGAAGAAAACATCTACGGCGCATTCGTCAAACTGTCAACTGAAGGCAATGCTGACGGCGACATTGAAACAAATGTAGAATTGACACTTGAGATTGTCGAGAGTGACAAACCATGGGGTGTAAATTCAATCGGAAACATTCTCTGGTAAAATTCAGAAACCCGGACAAAGCAGGGGAGAAAGTAAAATTTCTCCCCTGCAAGAAAAGAAAAATCAGGCAAAGAGAGGTAAGAAAAATGGCTAAAGAGAAAAACAAAAACACCACTAAAAGTTTTGTAATGCTTATAGTGACAGGTGTTGTTCTGGTAGCAGTGACTCTTTGCTGGTTTGCAATTAATAAAATAAGTTCAGTTGGCGAACTTGATTCAAATGTTGAACCCAGTGCTTCAGCAAAGGCGAAACTTTATTATGGTTATTACCAGGAACCTTCGCAAGTGGCGATAAGTAAAGATAAATTAACAGGCTATGCTGAGATTTCAGGTGAACCAATAACTCTTGAAAATATGATTCCCGGAGCTGAATATTTTTTCAAGGCAGAATTTAGTAGCTTCACAGGAACAAAAGACATTTCATTGTCTTTCACAGATGTTGTTGATAGCGGACTTGCATCTGCTGTAACAGTATACAGCAGATATACAGATGCTAACGACACAATAAATCATCCTGATGATGAAAACCTTTTACAACTAAAAAAAGGTTCATACCAAGTAATGAAAGAAACAGTAAGTGCCGGAACATATGTTATATATTTTTCCTTTAAATTTGATGATGATGCCACAGTAGATGGTTACGCAAATAAATCTGTAATGATAGGAAGCGTAGATGCTATTTTAGGTAGCGAAATAATTTAAGAAACAATTAGTGAGATAACAAGCAATGAAAATTCTTAAAAAATTAGTATCTTTTTTATCAGCAATAGTTTTTATAATTTGTTTGGCACTTTTGGCAGTTGTGATGATAACTCCAAAGGCCGAAAACGGTTCAAAGGTAGTCAGTATTGCAGGCTACAGTATAATGAGTGTCCTTACGGGCAGTATGGAGCCGAACTATAATGTGGGCGACATAGTAATAATCAAGAAAACAGATGCAGATGAGTTAAAAGTGAAAGATGTTATTACCTTCTATTCATCCGACCCTGATTTTGAGGGCGCTATAGTAACTCATCGTATTAACGATATAATCAATGAAAACGGTCAACTTAAGTTCGAAACTAAAGGTGATAATAACGAAATAGTTGATACAGAAAACGTTTCTGAGGATAAGGTTATCGGCAAGGTTCAGGGCAGAATCCCTTATGTTGGCAAAGCCGCAACCTTTATGCAGACAAACAGAACTGCATTTTTCCTCATTGTTATTCTCCCCATGCTTGTTATAATGGCATTTGAAGTGAAAGACATAATTTTAATTGCACGCAGCGGTGACGAAGATGAAAGCGAAGCAGATAATCAGTAACATTTTCACATCATCAATAATACTTTTATCAGTTGTTCTGATTACAATCGGAATGATACCTAAAGTGACTGATTATGACGGTTATTATGTTTCATCAGACAGTATGAGTCCCGCAATGAAAGTAGGCGACCTTGTTTTTACAAAGGAGGTCGAGTTTGAGGATGTAGAAGTTGGCGATGTTCTTACTTTTAAAAGAGAAGGCAGTGAAAAGTGGTTTTCACACCGTGTTGTTGAAATCAAAGTAAGTGACAAATCGTTCAGAACAAAAGGCGACCACAACAACGTCATAGATCCGGGTTACACATCTTTTGATGCAGTTGCGGGCAGGGTAGAAAAGAAGCTTCCTCTTGTAGGTTTTCTTCCGCTTATGCTTTCAACAACCTGGGGTAAAGTAGTTTTAGTAGTAATTTATATTTTGTATATAGCAGTTGAGGTGGAAAATATTGCCTCGAAAAAACGAAAGAAAGAAGGTTTACAAGGATGAAAAAAAGAATACTTTGTGTAATACTCTCCCTTGTGGCAGTATTCAGTCTTGTAGGCTTTAATGCAACTCAGGCTTGGTTCAGTGACGGTAAAAATAAAGGTCTGGAGCTGAAGTCAGGTAATCTGAATTTTTCAGCAACAGGAGACCTTTCACTTAAAGATGAAAATGCCGTTGTTATTCCGGGTGCTACTCTTGAACTGAAAGAAGCTATTGTAATTACAAACAATTCTACAATTGATACGGAGCTTCGCATCCGTACAGAATGTACTTATGACGGTGCGACAGAAGATTTCCGGTGGATTGAATTTGTTTCAGATGAAAGCGGAAAATGGGAAGTTGGCGATGACGGTTATATTTACTATTGTCCCAACGGAACAGGCAGTTCAGACAGAAGAATCCCTGCAGTTGAAGTAGAAGAAACTGAAGCTACAACCGCTGCAGAAGCTACAACTGATGAAGCGTCTGTTGTAAACGATGAAACCACAACGGAAACCACAACAGAAAAAACAACATACGCAGAAAACGAAATTCCCTTTGCAGGTACAATGAAAATCAGCGGCGATGTGCCGATAGATATGCAGGGAAAAGAAATGACAATCAGATTCATACTCGAAGCAAAGCAGGCAGATTTTGTAGAGTGGGAATATTTTAGCCAAGTAACAGAATAATGAATAAGTTTTTGAGAATTTTAAGAAACGCGTTCTGTGTCCTGATTTCACTCTTGTTTCTGCTGATAGCGTTTGTAACACTTTGCGGAGCGAAAGGCTATGCAGTTGCATCAAACAGTATGAACCCGAGTCTTAATAGGGGCGATGTGGTTTTCGTAAAAGAAATACCCTTTGATGAACTTAAAGAGGGGGACATCGTCACAGTTGAGTTTAAAGTCGGTGACGGCTCAACATATACACACAGAATCGTTTCAATTGATTATGATAAAAAAGAAATTTTCACAGCAGGCGACAAAACAGGTTTGATCGATCGGGAGAGTGCCGGCGAGAGTCAGATAAAGGGTAAGGTATGGTTTTCTGTACCCGCACTTGGATATCTGTCACTGCTTCTTACAAATACGAATTACGGCGCAGTGGTCGGAATATTCGTTCTTGTAATAATGGCAGCAGGTTTTGTAGTCAGCAGATTTTATAAAAATAAGACGAGAGGTGATAAAAATGAGCACAGCGAAGAAAAGAACAATTAAATATACTGCGTTTATCACACTTTTAATTCTGACTGTAACATATTTCAGCCTTCTTTCACCTACAAGTGCATATTTTTATAAAACTGAAACAAAAGAAACATCAATCGAGTTTGCCTTGTTTGGTGTAGAAGAAGACCAGCCTCTTTTTGAAAATGAAGATGTGCTTAAATTCAAAGGTGCAACAAAGCTTGCAGACTTTAATGAGCTTCTCTTTGATGATGTTGTTGAAATAAAGGAAGTTACTCTCACAAATGTCGGCGAAGCAAATGCCCGAATTCTGACACATATCACACCGACAGACGAGTCAGTTACAAAAGGACTCCGTTATATCGCTTTCGTTGAAAAGGTTGAAAACGAGCTTGAAACGGTAGCAGAGGGTGAAACAGAAGAAACAACTACATCTGTTAAAGCAGAAAAAGGCTCTCTTAAAGCTGAACTTGAAACACTTCTCGGTATTACCGAAAGTTCAACTCCCGAAGAAGTAGATACAGCGCTCAATAATTATAACGAAGCCTTTAAAGCAAATGACGACACCGTTATTGCTCCCGGTGAGAAAGCAAAGGTTACAATTGTTTTCTGGTCAGAATATGACCCCGCACAGACAGCAGCAGGCGGCGAAGAAGTATGGCAGAATGCAGGAAGCCTTGCAGAAATTGAATATAGTTGTAAAGTAGAAATCATTGCTTCACAGGATGAAGACGCAGCAGTAGAATCAATTTTCGTAACATCAACTGAGGCGGATGAAACTACAGCGGCAGAAACAACAACAGAGTAAGAGAGCGTGGTGTCAGTATGAAGAAAAAGTTTATGGAAGATAAAAAGTTCAGACTGATAGCAATGTTGCTCATAACTGTAATCATTGTGACAGGCTTCTCCTTGGCTTGGTTTATCGCAAGAACTGAGTACAACAAAGCGTTGTCGGCTTCAAACTTTACTGCAGAGCCTGTTTGCTATTTTGAAGGCTCAGGAAATACAGAAGGCGTTGCTGATGAATATATAGAAAACGGACTTATAGTTCTCAGCACTGATCTTGATGACGAAAACTATATCGGTAATTTTCGTGTTAATGTGAAATACAAGGGCGACGGTGCAGGATACCTGAGAGTAAAAATGGTGCATGAGTATTCTATAAACAGTGTTTCAACTCAGCACCCTGCAAATATTCCTTATGAAGCAGACGTGGAAAAATGGTACGATAACCGCGGTAATGACTACTGTTTCTATTACATGGAAGAGATTGATGCAGACAGTAACGCAAACGGAAATACCCTTGAATTTATTACAGGTATTAACGATGTAAACGGCGATATTGCAAGCATTGCAGACGGTGTTGAAATCCGTGTTGCAGTTGAAACCGATATGGTACAGATCAACAGATACCCGCAGGTATGGGGTATTGATAAGCTTCCTTGGAAATAAAATTTAATTAATGGACCGAGGGCCTCGGTCCATTTTCTGAATATATAAAGAGGGTGACTCAAGTGGCAAAGTCAAAGAAAAATAACAAGAAAAAGGCAAAGAAAAACAGTAACTATAAAAATCAGGTAGTTGAAAAGAACGTTCCTAAAAAGTCTGAGAAAAACCTGAGAGAGGCTGAAAAGAAAGCAAAGCTTAAGGAAAAGCAGAAGAAAAAGGATGAGAAACTTCTTGCCAAAAAAGAAAAGGCTGAGGCAAAGCTTCTTAAAAAAGAGGAAAAGAAAAACTCAAAAGTAAAAGAAGCCGAAGAGAAAAAGAAAGAAACAAAAAAAGAAGCTTCTGCAAAAAATCAAGTCGCAGAAGTGAAAAAAGAAATCCCTGTTCAGCCTGAGATTAAGGAAGAACCCATAGAAAAAGCAGAAGAACCTGCTCAGAAAGCGGAAGAAACTGTTCCTTGTGAAGAAATTTCAGAACAGAAAGAAGTAACTCCTGCAGCGGAAGAAGTAATTGCTGAAACAGAAAAAACTGCAGAAGAGGTAACTGAAGTTTCTGAGGAAATTCCTGAGGTTGAAGAAACTCCCGAAGTTGAGGAAATTCCCGAGGTTGAGGAAATTCCCGAGGTTGAAGAAATTCCCGAGGTTGAAGAAACTCCCGAGGTTGAAGAAACTCCCGAAGCTGAAGAAGTCACAGAAGAAGAATCCGAGACGTTAGAAGCAGAAACTGCGGAAATTGCAGAAGAAATTCAGCCCGAAGAGTCTGCACCTCAGAAAACGGGAATAATAATAGAGGAAGTTTCTATTGAAGAAGATGTTTCTGAAACGGCAGAGGAGACGAAAGAATCTGAGCCTGCAGAGGCTGAAATCAAGGAAGAAGCCAAGGCAGAGAAACCTGAAAAGAAAGAAAAGAAACAAATCAATTTGCCGAAATTTGATGCTGAAAAAATCAAATCAAAGCTTACGAAGAAAAATATTATAATCGCCGTAGCCGCGGTAGCGGTTATTGCAATGCTCATTTCAGTGCTTTCCGTTGTGAATCTCGGCAATAAATCAGGCTATTATCCCTCCGTTTACAGCGGCAGAACATTTGCTGATGATGAGGTTTCGCTCATTGCCATAACTGACGAACAACAGGAAGAACTTGTTAAAAATACAAATGCAAAGGGTAACAAGACGAAATTTTCCTTTTATGCAAATACTGCAATTGAGGTGCAGAATCCGGATTCACTTCTGCCCATATCAATTTCAAACCCCACATCAAGCGAGGAGATTCTCCTTTGTGCACTTGTAAACAGTGACGGCGTAGTAGTATATCGTTCTCTCGGCATTGTGCCGGGCAGATATGTGAATAATATCCGCCTTTCACAGTACCTTGATTACGGAAACAACGAGTTGACTCTTTATGTATCTGCGTTCAGAGCGGAAGGAGAAGGGGAAACTCTCGAATATAAAAAGATAGGAACGCAGAAAGCGGAGATACAGGTGTTAGTGGGCAGTGACTACATGTCAGAATAACTCTGTAGTCTTTCAAGTTGATTTTTATAATACCGAAGAGCCATAAACTGGTTTCTTCGGTGGTTTTCGGATATGAAGACTTTTCTGACATTTTTTTCAAGCTCATTAATTCGGGCTTTCAGATATTCTTCTTCGCTCATCTTTCTCACCTCATAAATATTTTGAGAAAATCAGTGAAAGATATTAGTGTAATTTAAAGGGTGTAAAAATGGATTTTCAAAAAAATTTAAAAAACTATATATTGTCACTTGGTGTCAGTGATGTAGGCTTTGCCAAGCTTAAAGAGCCTGTGAACGGCATGGAATATGCCGTAAGCTTCGTTGTAAGGCTCTCGGAGGCGGTTATTGATGAAATAGATAAGGAGCCTACCCATACATATTTTCACCATTACAGGACGGTTAATGCGTTTCTCGACAGAACGATTTTGCAGACAGGAATGTTTTTACAGAACGCGGGATATCGTTATATTCCTGTTGGCGCATCGCAGAGCATAAATAAGGATGGCTGGAATTACAAAGGTCTTGTTTCCTCACGCATGGCAGCATGCTTGTCAGGTCTCGGAACGATCGGAAAAAGCAATATGTTTATACATAAAGACTTCGGTCCTTGTGTCAGACTCGGCACTTTGCTTACAAATTGCCCCTTTGAAGATGCGGGCGAGGAAATACGTGAAAATCTCTGCGGAGAATGTACAAGGTGTGTTGATTCTTGTCCTGCGAAAGCACTGACAGGAAAAATTTACACAGAAGGCACAGAAAGGGAAGAAATCATAAATCCCGAAAAATGCAGCGAGTTTATGAAAAAAGAGTTCAAGCACATCGGCAGAGGCGCAGTGTGTGGCATCTGCATGAAAGTCTGCCCTAAAAGAAAATAAAAACCAACCGCCCAAAATCGTTTAAGACTTCGGGCGGTGAATTTTTTGACATAAAATTTTTATGAAAGACCTACTGTATTGCCGTTTTCGTCAATGTCGATAATCATTGCGGCGGGCTTTTTGGGAAGTCCGGGCATTGTCATGATGTCACCTGTGAGAACAACTGCAAATCCTGCACCTGCAGAAAGCTTAACCTCCTTGACAGTAATCACGAAGTTTTCAGGTCTGCCGAGCTTTGTGGGGTCGTCTGTAAGTGAAAGGGGAGTTTTTGCAATACAAACGGGGACTTCTTCAAAGCCCAGCCTTGCGATTTCAGCAAGATTCTTTTCAGCATTTGCAGTGTAAACAACACCGTCTGCACCGTAAATGTTTTTAGCGATAGTTTCAATTTTTTCTTTGAGAGGCTTCTTCTCGTCATAGAGGAATTTGAAACTGTTTTCTTTTTCGCATGCTTTGATAACTTTTTCAGCAAGGTCAATACCGCCTTCGCCGCCCTTTGCGAATACTTCGCTGAGTGCAAAGTCACAGCCGTGTTTCTTACAGCATTCTTCAATAACTGAAAGCTCTTCTTCACTGTCTGTGTGGAAACGGTTGATGGCAACCACCAGCGGCACACCGTATGAAAGCATATTTTCAATGTGTTTTTCAAGGTTTACAATGCCTTTCTTAAGAGCATCTACATTTTCCTCAGCAAGGTTTTCTTTCTTGATACCGCCGTTGTATTTGAGTGCTCGCACAGTAGCCACAAGTACAATACAGTCAGGCTTCAGACCTGCAAAACGGCACTTGATATCAAGGAACTTTTCTGCACCAAGGTCAGAACCGAAGCCGGCCTCAGTAATGCAGTAGTCACCAAGCTTGAGCGCATATTTTGTAGCTCTTACTGAGTTGCAGCCGTGTGCAATATTTGCGAAAGGACCGCCGTGGATGATTGCAGGAGTGTTTTCAAGTGTCTGCACAAGGTTGGGGTTGATAGCATCTTTAAGAAGCACTGCCATAGCGCCGTGAACACCGATATCTCTTGCATAAACAGGGGAATTATCATATTTGTAAGCAACAAGGATGTTACCGAGTCTGTATTTCAGGTCAAATATATCGTCTGCAAGGCAGAGAATAGCCATGATTTCACTTGCAACAGTGATAATGAAGCCGTCTTCACGGGGAATGCCGTTCACCTTACCGCCAAGACCTACGTTTACAAATCTCAGTGCTCTGTCATTGATGTCAAGACATCTCTTGAAAAGGATTCTTCTCTGGTCGATGCCAAGCTCGTTGCCTTGCTGAAGGTGGTTGTCGATAGCCGCACAGAGAAGGTTGTTTGCAGATGTAATTGCGTGCATATCGCCTGTGAAATGCAGGTTGATGTCCTCCATAGGAACAACCTGAGCGTAACCGCCGCCCGCTGCACCGCCTTTAACACCGAAAACAGGACCGAGAGAAGGCTCTCTCAGAGCAAGAACTGCATTCTTGCCGATTTTGTGCATAGCCTGACCGAGACCGATGCTGGTTGTAGTTTTGCCTTCGCCTGCAGGTGTAGGATTGATTGCAGTAACAAGGATAAGCTTTCCGTCCTCGTTGTCCTTAACCTTTTCAAAAAACTCTTTAGGGAGCTTTGCCTTATATTTTCCGTAAGGCTCAATAAGTTCAGAGTCAAGACCCATTTTTTCTGCGATGCGTGTAATGGGGAGCATTTTCGCTCCCTGGGCGATTTCAATGTCTGTAAGCATTTTAATTCCTCCGTTTTATCTGTTATTAAGCTCTGCATACTGCAGAACATTTCTGCTGACAAAAAGTGTAAGCACACCTGCAAAGGTGTTTACGATTGCTGATATAACATAAATCAGCCATATATCGGTGTAAGTGAACTGATATAGTATAAATGCGGTGATAATTGCAGGCAGTGCAAAAATCATTGAGAAAAGGAAGTATAAAATAAGAGAGATTGCCTTGAGTGAAATACCTCCGAAAAACCTTTCACAGAAAAGGTTAGTTCCTGTAAAGAGAACACCGCATGAAATTCTGACTAAAATACAGCCTAAAATTTCGGTAGGTTCAAGCTGCATAATAAGTCCTACTATCACGAAAAGCACAACTGCTTCTGCTGAAATTTTAACGAAGCTTTCCTTAAGACAATTCAGAAGCTTCTTCATCGGCTTTTCGGGGATAAGGTAAACGTAGGGCATTATAAGCTCTTTTACCCATCTTCCGAGCGCCACGGAGAACATCTGCAGGTAGATTGAGATAATGAGAATCGGTAAAATTCCTTCGTTTTTGAATATGAAAGAAAAAAGGCAGGTAACTCCCATGTAGACGAGAGTCGGTACGTCAAAAACAAAAGCCTTCGCTCTTCTTGATTCAAGTCTGTGTTTGTGGTAGAAAACGTCTGAGCCTTCGCCTGCACCGATGCCTGTTTTGCCTACCTTTACGTTCTGCGGAACGGCCTCTACAAGCTTGCCCTCTTTTTTAGCGGTAATTGCGCTGAAGGAAACCTCTGTGGCTTTCAGCACATCCTCGTAATAGTCAGCCTGTTTCACTTTTACAAGAATAACCATAACAAGAACATAAACAACTGTCAGAGCCGAGCCGAGAACAACATAAAGAACATTTATGCTTTCTCCTGCAAAAAGACCTGTCAGAATCATTTTTGCCCAGCCGATAACAGGGAAGAGCATAACAGGGAAGGTTGAAGCGGAAACGACAATATTTTCAAGCATATCGCCATTTTCAAGAGAAAGTGCGTAAAGGAAAACACCTGCTATTGCAAGGCCCACAACTCCGATAAAGGAATATTTGGCTTTAGTTCTTTTCTTGTCATCGCTGCTTGTAAGGATGTAAATTACCATGGCGGTCAGTTGTCCGCAGAAGCTTGCGACTGCATAAAGCAGGAACACTGCAATCAGAAAATCAAAACTCACTCCGTAAATGTTGTGGATTGTCGAATACTGAAAAAGAATGAAGAAACCAAGCAGAAGGCTTGTTCCCATCTGCTGGATAAGACCGTAAACCAAAGCCGGGATAGGCTTTACGGGTGAAGAAAAAATCAGGTTTACGTCACTCATTGAAAACATGCTTGCGCCTTTTGAAATTCCGCTGAATGCCGTCAGAACATAAGACACGCCGAAAAGAATAAGGCAGATTGACAAAAGTTCATCAAAGGGCCGCACAAAAGACGTCATCACTGCCTGATTTCCCGAAAATACGGAAAATACGAGAAGCGCCGCAAGGACAACAATGAAAATCACTTGTCCCGGCTTTTTTATGATAGACAGAAGCTTATTTTTAAACCTCGTCAGAAGAACGTATACAAGAGGGTTATTCATTGAGCTTTCCCTCCGTGATTTCAAAGAACAGTTCTTCAAGGCTCTTTGATGAGTCGGCAGAATCGTTTTTCTTTGTTGCGGCAAATGAGCCGTTTATCATGATATTGGCGACGTCCCAGTAATCCTCAACACTGCCAATCATGTGTGTACTGATAAGAACGCTTGCACCTTCGTTTTTCAGTTCAATGAAAATTTCCTTAAGCTCTTTTATTGCATGAGGGTCAAGACCAACCATAGGCTCGTCGAAAATAACGCATTTCGGCTTGTGAGCAAGAGCGCAGATGATAGAAAGCTTCTGCTGCATACCCTTTGAAAGCTCTTTGCCCAGTTTATCCTTTTTGTCGGTCATTTCAAACCTTTCAAGAAGCTTTTCAGCGTAATCCCATTCATTGCATTTGTAAGCACGCATAATAAACTCTATATGCTCGCCGACTGTCAGCATATCGTAAACAGCAGGCATTTCGGGGATGTATCCGAGAAGTTTTTTCGCTTCAACTGATTTGTTATCATGTCCGTCGATTTCAATAAGTCCGTCAAATCGGAGAAGTCCCGTAATGCACTTTATAAGTGTTGATTTGCCTGCGCCGTTAGGTCCGAGCAGAACAGCAATCTGTCCGTCCTCAACGGTAAAGTCGATATCGTCGTTGGCTTTGATTTTGCCGTATTTTTTAGTTACACCCTGAATTGAAATCATTTGCGTTACCTCTTTATTTTAATTCTTTTCCGTCGCAGAAAACACGGGTGTTTTCGTTTGCGTTTTCAAGACGGTAAGTTTTAAGCTTGCCGTTTTCCCATTCAATGTCAACAGTTACATTGCCCTTTGCCTTAAGACCCTTTACAGAGCCGTTTTCCCATGAGGAGGGAAGTGCGGGAAGGAGATAGATATTGTTTTTAATGCTTCTCAGGAGCATTTCTGCAATACCGCTTGATGCACCGAAGTTGCCGTCAATCTGGAAAGGCGGATGTGCATCAAAGAGGTTCGCGTATGTTCCGCCGCCTCTGTAAACGGTCTTTGTATCGTCCTTGAATCTGAGCTGATTGTTAAGAAGAATAAGTGCATGGTCGCCGTCAAGAAGTCTTGCCCAGAAATTGATTTTCCAGCCAAGGCTCCAGCCTGTGCCGTCATCACCGCGTATTTCAAGACTCTTCTTGCAGGCTTCAAACAGTTCGGGAGTTTCTTCCTTTGTAATGAGGTTTGCAGGATGAAGAGCATAAAGATGTGATGTGTGTCTGTGGTGAGGGTCGCAGTCCTTTTCTTCAAGATACCATTCAAGAAGCTGACCTTTGCTTCCGATTCTGAATGGAAGCATGTTTTCAAGTTTTGATTTAAGAAGCTTTGCAAAGTCTTCATCTATGCCGAGAATTTCAGAGACTTCAATGCAGTTCATGAAAAGCTCTTTTACAATTGACATTGTCATTGTTGTGGTCTCACTGACTGAGCATTTGTGAGAGCCGAGATGATACTCGTTTTCGGGAGAGGTTGAAGGTGCAATAATAAAGTATCCTTCGTCGTCAGCTACAAGAATATCAAGGTAGAATTCAGCAGCAGATTTCATAATGGGATAAGCCTTTTCTTTGAGGAAAATTTTATCTCCCGTGTATTCGTAATGGTCATAGAGATGACGGCAGAACCAGCCTGAGCTCATAGGCCAGAAAGACCACTGAGAGTTGCCGGGAACAGGGTGAGCCATTCTCCAGATATCCGTATTGTGGTGAGAAGCAAAGCCCTTAGCATGATAGAAATCCTGAGCAACCTTGACGCCTGTTTTCGATAAATCTTCAACAAGACCGATGAGCGGCTCATGCATTTCTTCAAGACCGCACATGAGAGCAGGCCAATAGTTCATCTCCGTATTGATGTTGATTGTATAGTTTGAATTCCATGGGGGACAAGCTCTGTCGTTCCAGATGCCCTGAAGGTTTGTAGGCTGAGTGCCGGGTCTGGAAGAAGCGATCGTAAGATATCTTCCGTAGTTGAAAAGGAGAGTATAAAGATTCTTGTCATCTTTATCTGTCATGAAATTTTCAAGTCTGTCCTTGGTAGTGATATTTGTTGTATCTTTACCGTTTAAATCAAGGGAAACTCTCTCATAATATTTCTGATGGTCTTTTATGTGCTCAGCTTTGAGTTCTTCATAGCTCATGCCCTCGCATGCGTTTATGTAAGAAAGGCATGTATTTTTATATTCCTTGCCTTCTCTTTCGGGATGCTTGTCATAGCCGTTAAAGCTTGTTTCGCAAGAGAAAATAATTGTAGTATTCTTTGAGCCTTTAACGAGAAGTCCGTTTTTGCTTTCTTCAATGCTTGCGTTACCGTCGATGATTTTAACGATTGAGCGTGAGAGAATACCTTTCTCAGTGTCAGAGTAAATATAGAATTTATCAATGCTTTCTCCCGCATCGTTGTCTGTTCTGACAGGACACTCTGAATCAATAATGAAGTAAGAATTTTCAAAACGTACCGTGTGCTTTAAGTAAGAGGTAAAGCTCAGTTCAAAATCAATGCCGTTTTCAGCATCGTTTCTGAAATTCATAATGATTGCGTTTTTCGGATGTGATGCAATATACTCTCTCTCAATTGTTACGTTTCCTGCTTTGTAAGTAACAGAAGAAACGGCATTTCTCATATCAAGCTCGCGTCTGAAAGATGAAGTTTTACCGTTAAGTAAGAATTCGATATTTATATCACCGAGGGGCAGATATGCCTGTGACCAGTGACCGTGGAAATTGTCCTGAAGAAGCTCCTGAGCTTCAAATTTTTTGCCGTCAAGGGCTAAATCTCTTGCTTTGAAGAAATATTCGCTTCTGTCCTCAGGCTGATTTTCCCAACTGAAATAATTGCAGTGGGGCGTTCCGCTCCAGATTTCGTCGTGGTTAAGCGAAATTTTTTCTTTTTTATCTCCGCCGTATATCATAGCACCCAGATGACCGCTACCGATCGGCAGTGCGTATGTCCAAGTGGGAGCAGGCTTTGAGTACCACAAAACATGGCTGTCATTCATAATCATAAACCATTCTCCTATATAAAAAGATATCACTTAATAATACCACATCCTGCAGTTGTTTACAATAAATTTATAAAAAATTATGTTTAAATTTCAATGAATATTGACAAACATCTCTTTAATATAGTAAACTAAAGTTGCAAGAAAATTGCACTTTTCTAATACAAAGCGAAAGGATGTACAAATTATGTCAAAGCCAAAAAAAGCAGTAGGCGATAAACCGATCTATGATTCTTTCAAAGAACTTGGCGCAGGAAAAACGCTGATTCTCGGATTTCAGCACACCTTTGCTATGTTCGGTGCAACAGTACTCGTTCCCTTGCTTACAGGTCTGAATATTCAGACAACACTTCTTATGGCAGGTCTGGGAACACTTCTCTTCCACTTGCTCACGAAGATGAAAGTTCCTGCATTCCTTGGCTCATCTTTTGCATTCCTCGGCGGTTATGCGGCAGTTAAAGAGCTTGCAGGCGAAGATCCCGCAGCACAGGCGAAGATGCTTCCTTACGCTTGCTTAGGTGTTGCCGTTGCAGGTCTTGTTTATCTGGTTTTGGCATTGCTCTTTAAGGTTTTTGATGTCAGGAAGGTTATGAAATTCTTCCCGCCCATCGTAACAGGTCCCATCATTATCGCAATCGGACTTATCCTTGCTCCCTCAGCAATTTCAAATGCTGAAACAAACTGGCTTCTTGCAGTCATCGCAATTGCAGCAGTTGCAGTTTGCAACATATGGGGTAAAGGAATGGCAAAAATCGTCCCCATTCTTATCGGTATCATCGTATCTGTTCTTGCAGCGGTTGTTATGCAGCTTTGCGGCATGGAGGTTTTCGATGCAGGCAAGGTTGAAGCATTAAAAGAGGCTGCATGGATAGGACTTCCCGTTATGAAGGATGAGATCGTATTCGGAAATACACCTGACAAAAACCTTATTATCAGTTCAATCATTATCTGCGTTCCCATTTCTCTTGCAACAATGATGGAACATATCGGTGATATTTCAGCTATCAGTGCAACAACGGGCAAAAACTTTATTGCAGACCCCGGACTTCACAGAACACTTCTCGGTGACGGCTTGGCAACAACTCTTTCATCACTTTTCGGCGGCCCTGCAAATACAACATACGGCGAAAACACAGGCGTTCTCGCACTTACAAAGGTTTATGACCCCAAGGTTGTAAGAATTGCCGCAGTGGTTGCAGTTGTTCTTTCATTCTCACCCAAAATTGCTGCTTTCATCAACCTTATCCCCACAGCAGTAATCGGCGGCATTTCGCTTGTTCTTTACGGTATGATTTCTGCAATCGGTATCAGAAACCTTGTTGAAAATAGGGTTGACCTGACAAAGAGCCGTAACACAATCATTGCTGCAGTCATTCTCGTTCTTGCACTCGGTCTTACAGCAGGAATTACATTCACTGTAGGTTCGGTTACAGTTACTCTTTCTGCTCTCGCAGTAGCAGCAGTTGCAGGTATTCTTCTCAATGCAATCTTCCCCGGTAAGGATTATGTTTTTGAAGCAGGCGAATACACCAATTCAAAAAAATCCAAAGAGAAGAAAGCGGAAAACAAATAATTAATAAAAGGAGAGGGGGACAGTATATGTCCCCCTTTGAAAAGGTAAAAACATGAAATTTGTCTTATATGCAATAATCGGATACTTGATAGGCTGTTTTAATTTCGGTGTGATAGTTCCGAAGATAATGTACAGAAAAGATATCAGAGAATACGGAAGCGGTAATGCAGGCGCAACAAATGCTTTCCGCGTTTTCGGTAAAATCGCAGGAGTAATAGTGCTTGTTCTTGATTTTTCAAAGTCACTTGCCTATCTGCTGGTGCTTGAAAATAAATTTGGTGAATCAAGTATGATTCTGTTAGCCTGGGCAGGACTGTTTGTTGTTATAGGGCATATTTTCCCTGTGTTTTTCGGTTTTAAGGGCGGTAAAGGCGTTTCCGCTACAGGCGGTACGATTGCGGCAATTTGTCCCTTTGCCTTTATTCCGTTGGCAATCGTATTTGTCCTCACGATTTTAATAAAGAAAAAAGTAGGTCTCGGCTCAGTTGTGGCGGTTTCGATGATTCCCTTCGGAGTTATGCTCGTAAACCTCCTGACACATCAGAGCACATCTGCGGTTTTTGCAGTTTTTGCAATCAACCTCATTATGAGTGTTATCGTTGTTTTCAAACACAAAGAAAATATTATTCAGATGAAAAATGACGGAATAATATAAGGTGATTACAGTGGAAACAGAAAAAGTTGAAATTAAAAAGAAAAAATTAAAAAAATGGCAAAAATGGCTTTTGGGGATATTTTCCCCCATAGTAGCCATTTTTGTTATTTTGCTTGTAATTGCGATTGTCGATACGGTGAAATTTTCCAACGAGGTGAAAAACTCGCCTCCCGCGACGACCTCGGTAGGTGAAAATAAACTGACCTTTGAAACGGGAGAAGATGATTTTGTTGAAGCCGACCTTGCTCCTGTAAATATAAATTTAAGTGACAGCGGTCTTGATGTTTTTGAAGAATATCTGGATAGTATTACTGTTGAATACAAATACAGCCATCTTTATAACATAGACAGTGCCTTCAGCTTGTATAAGGCAAGTCCCTTTCAGAAAGTGACGGATCATTCGCATGATGTTCGTGTCAACGGAAAAATAGATGTTGACACTCTGTTTAAAAGGGTAAAAATCAATAATGAAAAATATTTGCAGGAAAAGCTGCTTTACAAGGAGTATTCCGACGAAAAGGTACGCGAATATTGCACCTACCTTGCGGAGAATCTTGAGGTTATCTTTGAAAAATACCCGTTTATAGACAAAGACAGCGTTTGCTGCAGTCTTTACAATCTGAAAATTCTTATTTCACCTGCAGATATGGCATACGCAAAGGTCAACGATGATCTTGTGTTTTCGATAACTGAGGAGCGTCTTGAAAACGTGTTGGCAAAGGCTCTTCTTGATACGGAAGACCCGTTTACCGAAACCTTTTATCATGAGATGATGCATATTTGCCATATGGCATGTACGGATTATGAAAAAGGCTTTGACTGGGTTGTAGGTGTGTGCAGAAATAGCGAACAATGGGAGGTTAACCCACTGATGTGGCTTTGCCTTGAGGAAGCCTCTGCTGAGATGATGAAGAGTGATTGTCTTGATTGTGAAAACGGAAATTACTCATCAAAAATCAGTTATGTCAGAAGCCTGAGCTACGTTCTTTCTCTGACAGAATCAGAGAACTATCAGCTTGAATATATCCAGTGCTCCTACGATACAGATGAGTTTTTCAAGCTTTTCGGTGCTGACAGTGACGAGGAGAAAATTGAAGTTATAAAGCTGATGTACACGATTGAGGTTCTGCAATCGTCGCCTACAGGATTTTATGAAGCATACAGGGACGAATACGGAACAGATCTAAAAGAATCCGAGCTTGCAGAGGAGGATCTGCGGCTTGAGGTTAAAAACGATATACTTCTTGCATTTACAAAGATCTTTTATTCAAATCTTGCACGACGTATGTCCGAGGGAGAGGTAACGCTTCAGGATATGCTGTATTTGATCGAGGTTTACGAGTCAGATGTAAATGCTCATACAAGCACATACTATAAAAATATTTCATTTGCAAAACCGTTTTTTGAAAGCTATATCGGTATACAGGATAAGTTTTTTGAAATTATTGCGAAGGAAAACAATATGGACGTTGAAGATGTGAAAATATCTTTTGATAATTATTCAATTAATGTATCAGACGGCGATGTGAAAAAATCACCTAATTGTGACCTTGATTTTCTTTCGGCAGAAAAACGGAGTTGGATAAATGAATTCTGTAAAAATATTTACAGAAAAGGATATCCCCACATCCGTAAAGCACTTGAAATTTCTAAGGAGTGCGAAAAGGCAATAAAAGAAGGGTAATGCTATTCTTCTTTTTCAAGGTGACGGTAAATCACGTGAGTAACAAATGCTCCCAAGGCAGTAAGACCGATATATTGCCTTGAAAGTACGGCGAAATCCTGTGAATAGCTCATAAAAACATAGTAGTTTCCGGCTTTTCCTGCAGCAATTGCGGTTACCGCGCATAAGGTCATAGCTGAAACCGTTAGAATACTTCCCATTATCAGAATTATTTTAGTGTATTTATTAATTTTCATTTCTCTTCCTCATTTCAAAAAAAATTATACAGTTTTTTTGATTTCTGAGCAATGAAAAATAATGTAAGAGGTGTAATTAAATGGCAATCGGAGCGTCAAGTTCATGCTTTTATCCA
The DNA here is from genome assembly GCA_964507395.1 of uncultured Eubacteriales bacterium. Lineage (GTDB taxonomy): Bacteria > Bacillota > Clostridia > Oscillospirales > Acutalibacteraceae > SIG575. The sequence goes on from CAZDQE010000019.1 coordinate 28,228, forward strand.
ATGGAAACAAAGGCTTCTCTTGAAGAGATAGGAAAGCTTGATATTCATACTGCAGAAATTTTTTTCAATGCAGACAGCGAGCTTGAAAAGGATTACCTGAAAGAACTTAATATCATAAAATCCTTCTACGGCATTGAAACACGCTCTCTTCATCCGTTCACATCAGCCTGCGAAAGCTTCTTTTTCTTTTCAAATTATAAGAAAAGATTTTATGAAATGTGTGAATATTACAAAAAATATTTTAATGCTGCAAACGAAATCGGAGCTGAGTATTTAATTATCCACGGAGCCCGTTATCCTTGTGAAGTCAGTGATGAAGAATATTTTGAAAGATTCGGATACCTTGTTCAAAAGGGTAAAGAATTTTCCGTCGATGTGGTTCAGGAAAATGTCTGGTCAACCTGCGGCGGTAATCCTGAATTTCTGCGTAACATGAAAGCGTATCTCGGTGAAGCTTTTAAGTTCAATTTCGACATAAAGCAGATGAAAAAATGCAGCTTTGAGCTTTCTGATTTTCTGCCTGAGTTTGCTTCTTCCGTTGTAAATGTTCATGTCAGTGACAATAAGACGGGGGAAAATTGTCTGCCGCCGGGTACGGGTACATTTTCCTTTGAAAAGCTTTTTGAGGAAATGAAAAAAGCAAATTACAGCGGGAATTATATCGTTGAACTTTACAGACAGAATTTTTCAACAGCACAAGATATAAAAAAATCCTGCGAATATTTGGAGAAAAAGTTGAATACTGTTGAAAAATAATAAATATTGTGCTACAATATTCAGAAAGACCCAATATATTTTATTGTTTAGGAAGTGGTTTTTGTGAAATGTCCTTTCTGCGGTTATGAGGAAAGTAAGGTTATTGATTCACGTCCTGCTGATGACGGTGAAAGAATCCGCCGTCGCCGTGAGTGTATCAAATGCTCAAAGCGCTTTACAACCTACGAAATTATCGAAAGTGTACCCATTATCGTTGTGAAGAAAGATAAGTCGCGTCAGGTTTTCGACAGACAGAAGCTTTTCAACGGTATGATAAAAGCTTGCGAAAAACGTCCCGTAACATCTGAAACTATCGAAAGAGCAGTCAGTGATATTGAAACACAGCTTCAGAATTCACTTGACAGGGAAGTAACATCGATCCAGATTGGTGAGCTTGCTATGGAAAAACTTAAAGATATTGACGATGTAGCATACGTGCGTTTTGCATCTGTTTACAGACAGTTCCGCGATATCAATACATTTATGCAGGAGCTTAATAAACTTCTTGAAACGGATAACAAATAATAAAAGCTTTACAGAGTAAAAATATCAGCGTTAAGTACCTTAGGGACGGGGAGTTGCCTTGGGGGCGAAAGGTGAAAATCTGCGGTTGATATTTTGCATCCCGCTGTAGAATAATAAAGACCAAACCTCCTTATTATTTCAGCGAGTTGTGATAAGGAGGTATTATCATGTCAAAAAACAAAAACAATATGAAAGCACTTGTTATGCTTTCTTCTCTTGCCATGCTGACGGCTCTTGAAGTGGTTCTTTCACGTCTTGTACCTGTTGTCAGCAGTCAGCAGATAAAGGTCAGCTTTGCTTTTCTGCCTGTTGCAATTGCCGCATATCTTTACGGAATAAAAGGCGGTGCATTGGTGGCAGGTGTAAGCGATGTCATAGGAGCTTTAATGTTTCCGGTGGGAGAATTTTTCCCCGGTTTTACTGTGACGGCAATTCTTGTAGGTGTATGCTTCGGCTTCTTTCTGGGCAAAAGCTTTGACGGAAAACTGAACGCTTTTTTACGCTCGTTCATTCCTGTTATGATAACTCAGCTTGTTCTCAGTCTGGGACTTAACACCTTCTGGATTTCGTATATGTACCACTCGCCTTATCTGGGTGTTCTGGTGCCGAGAATTGTGCAGACTGTTGTAATGATTGTTGTTCAGTCTGCAATCATTCCGTTGTTTACAGAGGCTTTTTCAAAAATCAGATCAATTAAAATGTTAAGAATATAGAGGAAGGCGTGTGAAAATATGAAGATAAAAAAACTTATTTGTCTGCTTTCGGCAGCAGTGATTATGTTATCAACTTTTTCAGCCTGCGGCGGAAAAGAAGAAGAGGAAACAACAACTTCTGCAACTGAAACTACTACGGAAGAGGTTACCGTTTCGCCAAATGCGTATATAGTAAAAACAAACGATGACGATGACCTCAACATGCGTGCAGGAGCAGGCTCTGAGTTTAATATTGTGACAACAGTTCCCAGTGGCACAAGACTTATAATTTCCGAAGAAAAGGACGGATGGGGATTTACACTTTTCGGCAACTATTCAGGCTGGGTAAGCATGGATTATCTTGTGAAGCTTGCAGATGTGCAGGAAAGCGTTACAGATGCTCAGACAGGTGCACAGACAAGCACTGATACAACTGTTGCTGTCACGGAATCAGGCTACGCATATTCCTATGCAGGCTTTAATCCTACAGAAATAACAATTGACGAAGATAACTGGAATCTGACACTCGTCAACAGAAATTATATTCTCAAAGAGGGTTATGTTCCCAAACTTGCTGAAGCAGTTGAAGGCTCAGGCGTTTATCTTGATTACAGAGTAGCACCACATTATCAGAAAATGTACGATGCGGCAAAGGCAGACGGCGTAACTCTCACACCAAACTCAGGCTACAGAAGTTATGATTTGCAGAAAACCAATTTTGATAACAAAATCAACCTTTATGTTTCTCAGGGCTATGATAAAGTAACAGCAACGCAGAATGCGGCAAGAATCATTCTTCCGCCCGGAACAAGCGAGCACAATGCAGGCTTTGCAATGGATATCGGTTGGGTTACAGAGGACTTTGAAAATTCATCAGCGTATGCGTGGCTTGACGAACACGCTCAGGATTACGGCTTTATTCTCCGCTACCCCAAGTCAGAGGATAAGCAGTCGATTACAGAAATTATTTATGAGCCGTGGCACTGGAGATATGTTGGTGTTGAAGCGGCGAAAGCCATGAAAGAATCAGGTCAGGTGCTTGAAGAATATTTAGGCAGGAAATGACAGTCTTTCCCTTGATGGGAAGGGGCGCTTAAGCGGTGGATGAGGTGCAAAAATGACTTATGCTGAGAAAAATTGGGGCGATTGCAGTAAGGCGGTTGCATACAGCCTGAACTTTGTTCAGATGTGTTATTTGTCAGGCAGTAAAGGTCATTCAGACTTTTTTACAAGCAGTTGCAAAGAGTGTGAGGGTTATGACATTCAGATAAAAGACCTTGAATATCCCAAATCAGGTTTTTCTAAAAAAGATTATTTCGCCCTCCAGATTGGAGATTACGGTGTTTCACAAAAATTGCGTGATGATATGATTTCTTTTGGTGTGAGTGAAGATAATTTCAGACCTATCTATACAGCGAAACACGATATTCTTCTGGGTTATCAGGTTTGTCCTGTTAATCAATTGCCACCGATCTATCATTATAACTGTAAGCAGGCAGTGCCGGTTTGTGATAAGTGCGGAAGTGAAATTTATGAGTATACGGAAAACTCCCGTTCAGAAGAAGCATATAAGCGTTTAGGATACCCGATATATATGTCAGAGGAGGAATTGAATTGTATCGGGCATTTGTCAGGCACTTACGAGTGGAACGACCCGATTATTTCTCTGGAACTATATAATTATTTGCTTGAAAAATATCCGCGGATTGAATGCAGACCTGTTTTTTTAGGGACAGTTTATGAAGATAAAGAGTATATAAGAACTCATACAGAGGTGTAATCATGAAAAACTTTCTTATAGTAGTAGATATGCAGAAGGACTTTGTTGACGGTGCACTTGGTACAAAGGAAGCCGTAGCAATCGTTCCGAATGTTGTAAAAAAGATTAATGAATTTGACGGCGAGATTATCGTCACTTTTGACACTCATTTTGAGGATTACATGGAAACCTCAGAGGGCAAAAATCTTCCTGTGCCTCACTGTATCAAGGATACTGACGGCTGGCAGCTTGACAAAAAAGTAGCGGAAGCACTTGCGGACAAAGAATACACAGCAGTTGAAAAAATCACTTTCGGCTCTGTAGATTTGCCTGATTTTATCGAGGAAAAAACAGAGGGCGAAAATTTTTCTGCAGAGCTTATCGGTCTTTGCACAGATATCTGCGTTGTGTCAAATGCCCTTGTCCTGAAAGCAAATTTTCCCGAAGCGGAAATTTCTGTTGACGCATCTGCCTGTGCAGGTGTTACTCCTGAAAGCCATGAAGCGTCATTGACAACAATGAAAATGTGTCAGATAAAAGTAAAATAAATTTTATCCCGAAAGGCTCTGATTGATATGTTAGGTACGGCTGTAAATGTTGCTGCAATTATTATAGGCTCACTTGCAGGTATGATTCTGAAAAAAGGTATGCCTGAAAAAATTGCAAAAGCGATGACAACAGCAATTGCACTTGTTGTTCTGTACATAGGTGTTGACGGAATGCTTGAGGGAGATAATACTCTTGTGCTTGTGCTTTCAATTATTATCGGCACACTTATAGGCACGTTACTTGACCTTGACCGTCATTTACGCAATTTAGGCGAAAAAATTGAAAGCAAATTCAAATCAAAAAACAGCGAAGGCACAGTAGCCGAAGGCTTTGTCAGTTCAACTCTTCTTTTCTGCGTTGGTGCGATGACCATTGTCGGCGCACTGCAGTCAGGTCTTACAGGCAACCATGAAACACAGTATACAAAAGCAGTTCTTGACTTGATTTCATCTGTTATTCTTGCATCATCTCTCGGTTGGGGCGTGATGCTTGGCGGTGTTTCGGTTCTTGTTATTCAGGGCTCTATCGTTCTTTTGTCACAGTTTGTAGCGCCTTATCTGAGTGATTATACCGTAGCCGAAATGACCTGTGTCGGCTCAGTTCTTATTGTAGGTCTTGCCCTCAATCTTCTGGGAGTTACAAAAATCAAGCTTATGAATTTCATTCCGTCTATCTTTGTGCCAATCGTTTTGTGTCTGTTTTTAAACTAAAGGGGACCTCTAAAAATTAACTTTAGTTTTTACAAATTTTTGCACATAATAATTTCTCCTTTAATGTGAACAATAACTTTGCAAACGCGAAAACACAGCAAAGGAGTTGAAAAAAATTATGGCAAGAAGCAACAGCTCAAAGGGCATGGTACCCGAAGCACGTGAAGCACTCAACCGTTTCAAGATGGAAGCTGCATCAGAAGTTGGCGTAAACCTCAAGCAGGGTTACAACGGTGACCTCACATCTCGTGAAGCAGGTTCAGTAGGCGGTCAGATGGTTAAAAAGATGATCAGATCATACGAAGAAAACATGAGATAACCTCAATTTTCTATAAAGAGTCCCATCCGTTCGGATGAGGCTCTTTTTTTATTAAAAATTTCAAAACGTATTGTTAAAAACTTCCGCGTATGATACAATTATATAAAAGGCGGTGTAATTCATGGAAACTAAAGAAAAATTGAAAGAAGCGGCAGAAGAGCTGACGGAAGAGTTTGTTTCTGCTCTTGCGAAAGCGGGAAAGGAACTGGGACTCGGAGACGAAGCAGATGAGATTGCGGCTCAGACTGTTCTCGGAAGTGCTGAGCTTATCCGTCAGAGCGGGATTCATCCTATAGAGCTTGCAGACAGAGTCTGTTCACCGGGCGGCACAACGATTGAGGGTCTTCTCAGCCTTAAAAAAGATAATTTTGAGGGAATAATCACAAGCTTTGCAGAGAAAAAAATGAAATAAAGGAGAACGGGAAATGATTGAAGTTATCAGATTTTTTGCGGCAATTTTATTGGCACTCGGTGTTATTCAGGCTCCTGTTGTGCAGTATACTCCGTATGAGGACAGAATTTACACTGACGAAGAACTTGCAGTTTCTCCCGACAGTTCAAAGTACATAAAAATAGATGCCATTGATGAAGGTGTTGACATTTACGCCCCGTCAGAGGGAAAGTCTTTCGGTTACAGATACGGTCCCACTATTCTCAAAAATGCTGACGGCAGTATTGATGCCTATTTTGCAGCACCGGGAACGGTCGGTGAATGGGACTGGATAATTTACCGTCATTCTCCTGACGGCGGTGAAACATGGACAGACGAGAAGGCAGTTCTGAAACCAACTCCCGATTCTCCCGATTTTTATTCATGCTGTGACCCCGGTGTTGTAAAGGTCGGTTCTTACTATTATCTCGGCTATACCTCAACAACTAATGAAGCAGGCGTTGATAACAACGTTTTTGTTGCACGAAGCAAAAATCCCGACGGTCCCTTTGAAAAGTGGAACGGAAGCGGATGGGGCGGAAGACCTGAGGCGATTGTGGATTATACGGGAGATGTTTCTACTTTCGGAGCAGGTGAGCCTTCGTTTGTTGTTAAGGGCGACACACTCTATATCTATTATACATGGAAAGATGCAGGTATTAATCAGACACGTGTTGCAGTTGCAGACGCTACTGATGAAAACTGGCCTGCGACAATGGAATATAAGGGCGTTGCGATTGATTATAAAAACTATATGTCAGCCGATTCTGCGGACATAAAATATGTTGAAGATTTCGGCAAATTTGTTGCAATCAACACAATTGAAAGATTTACCGCAAACAGTTTTATCGGTTGCTTTGTTTCTGACGACGGCATCACATTCCGCGAATCATGTGTTATAAAGGAAAACATCAGCCACTGTTGTCACAATGCAGGTATTTCATCACGTCCCAATGGTCACATAAGACTTGATGACGGAGTGTATCTTGCTTACGCTTACGGCGACATCTGGGCATACTGGTCAACAAGAATGAACGAGGTAAAGCTCACCCTTGCGGATGCCCCCGATTATTCTGAACTTGAAAAAGAAAACATTAAAACTGCAATCGTGCCTGCGGAAAACACATGGTATGTAAATTACGTAGGAATCACAACAACTGAACAGGAGTATGAGCTTTCTGTTTCGGATAAAGGCACGAAGCTTGAGTTGTATAAGGTTGATAAGGATTTCAGTTGTAAAAATATCAGAACAGGTGTGACTTTCACCGATTACGATGAAAGCATTATCTCATTCAAAGGCTTGAAAATAATTCCCGAATCAGTGGGCGAAACCTTCGTAACAGTAAATTGGAAAGGATATACAGATTCATTCTTGGTTAGGGTAAAACAATGAATAAAACACTTTTTTCTTACAACAGCAGGAGGGACGGGGAACTGTTCCTCCTCTGTTGGCTTGCTTATACATCAACATATATCTGCAGACTGAATTTTTCTGCGATTATTCCCGAGCTTACATCTTTAAACATAATGAGCGAAAGCCGTATCGCGGCAATTTCCTCTGTGTTTTTCGTTTGTTACGGAGTGGGACAGCTTTTCAGCGGAATTATCGGTGACAAGCTGAACACCAGAATAATGGTATTTTCAGGAGTTCTCGTTTCCTCTGTCTGTAATATTATGATTTTCTTTTTCCACACCTTTGAAGCACTCTTTGTTCTCTGGGCACTTAACGGTATCGTTCAGTCACTTGTGTGGACACCTATACTTAAAATCGCATCAGTGGAATACGATTCAGCCGGTCGTGACAAATTCGGCATTGACATGGCAACAACAGTGCCAATCGGCACAGTTCTCAGCTATGCACTGAGCCTTGTTACAATGCTCTTCCTGCCATGGAACTATGTTTTTCTTGTCTGTGGCAGTGTTGTAGGCGTGTCAGCCATTGTGT
>CAZDQE010000020.1:0-35258 GCA_964507395.1 uncultured Eubacteriales bacterium
ACCTCGGAAATGCTCTTTGAACAGCATTGTGAAAAGCGTGAGGATATTGAATGGGTTTATAAGAACGGCGATTCCGGTCAACAGTATTTTTCTATCGTCTATATTGACGGACTCCGTCATCAATGGCTGTTCTATGCCGATTATATCGTAAAAAAGAAAGACGGCACGATTTGGATTATCGAAACCAAAGGCGGAGAAAGCAAAGGCAAAAATAAAAATATCGACGACCAGATCGAAAACAAATTTAACGCTTTCAAGGACTATGCTACACAGCAAGGCATCCAATGGGGATTCGTGCGTGATAAGGATAATCACCTGTATATCAATAACACGGAGTTTTCTATTGATATGGCTGACGATGCTTGGCAACCGCTTGAAAATGTGTTTTAAAGTTTTAAATGGAGGATAAATTATGGATTCTAAAAAGTTGCTTGAATCTATTAATTTAATTCGAGAAAAAGCCGAAAATAACAAACTCATAGTTTTTGTGGGGGCTGGAGTATCACGCAATGTTGAAGGTATGCCAAGTTGGTATGCCCTTGTAAAAGCGATGGCTGATGCGATCCACTATTCAAAATGCGATGATTGCAGGCACAAGGATGATGGTTGCGAGGATGGTTGCAAATTACGAGAAGAATATTCCAATGATGAATTCTTGAAAATACCACAGTATGTCTATAATCAAAATCCCGATCTATACAATCAAATATTAGCAGAACAAATACAAGATGTTTCGGTGGATGCACCGTTATCTAAAGCAATATTTAATATCAATCCAGCTCATATCATAACAACAAATTATGATACTCTACTTGAATCCTCTACAAGTGAATTGCGAGAACAGTATCAAGTTATTGTTAGAGATAAAGATTTGCTCGACACAACGAAAAATAAATATATCATTAAGATGCATGGTGATTTGCATGATATATCTACTATCGTGTTGAAAGAACAGGATTATCTAAATTACTCGCAAGATCGAGTTTTAATAGAACTCTTTATTAAATCACTTTTAACTGACCATACAGTTTTATTTTTGGGCTACTCATTGAACGATTATAATATCAAACAAATTATCAGTTGGTTGAATTATATGCGTAGCCAAAATAATGCATTGGAAGGAGTAAAGGTCGGCTACATTGTTTTCGACGAGGACACTATCGACGAAAGGCAGCAAACATATTTTGAAAATAATTCAATAGGCATTATCAATATACACAATATACCGCAAGTCGAAAATATCCCCAATTGTTTGGAGAATGAAAAAGGAAAGCGATTATATAGTTTTTTGAGCGTTGTTGAAAATCCGTCGTTAGAAAGCAATTTTGAGCCTCGAATATTCATTAACAATTTCCTTGAGTTTGCAAAACAATATTCCTATATCGATTACAAAAACTTATTAAAGCTTTTACATATCGGAAAATATGAAAAAACGGCAGGCGAACTTTCGTTGTTTGAGCAAAAGGATTACGAAAAATTAAAATCATACCTTGATTCTTCTACTCCTGAAGCAATAGGTATAAAAAAACGATTTATAGATGCCGGCATAGGAATAATCAGCTATTGGAATCCGCCTAATTCTCAATTAACATACGAATTCCATGAAGGAACTCAAATCACACTATTTCAAGAAAAAACTTTTGAACTTTATTTAACTAATGATTACAAGGGATTAGAGGATTTTATTTCTAAGGATGCGTATAACTCTATAAGTTCGTGTTTCTATCATAGCTTGTTCAGTTTTTACGATGCCGCAATTTATACTGCGTATGAGGGAATTGATTTCAATTCCCTTACTCGCTCACAGAAAACGACTTTTTTGTTGAACAAAGCATATTTAGATTTCTTCAAAATACATACTGCTAATTATCAAAAAGTAAAAGCGTTTATCAACAACACTTCACGCAAATCCGAAAGAGAATGTTTATCATTCTTTGCAGATATGTTTGATGGATACAGTAGCAAGAAAACCTATATAGAAAAACAATTCTCTGAATTAAAAAAACATTATCAAGGGAATACGGTTTCTTTAGGTGGAGGAACGTTAGGACATTTTTATAAGATAAAAAATATTGCAATAGAACTGTTCAATTTTATCTTTTATAACAACATTTTCATTGAGGGTGTCGGTGCGGAAATTAAAGAGATTTTTTCATTATACATAGAGTCAATTATTTGCACTAATGGTGAATACTCTCCGTCTGAAAGTCGATGGTTAGGTATACAATCAAGCAAAGAAAAGTATCAAATTACAGTTGTAGATGTGGATATAATGACAAAATACATCTCCACCAAAAAACTTATACAATTTTTTGATAATTACCATGTTGAAAAAATGTCTATTCTTTTTGATCAAAAGTATTTAGTAGATATTTTTCATAATCTTGTAGAGTCGGTTTTAACTTTGGATATACATTTTAGATCCTCCATTTGGAATGCTCTTGTTAATCTTGCTGTATTAATAAATCACATTGATTTAGATGTGTCAAACAAGAGGCTCTTAGAGGAGAACGTAGTTAGATTATTCACAAACCCAAAATTTAATGAATACTTCTTTTCTATTCATTATCCTGATTTTCGTCTTTGCTTAAAAGTCTTTGTTGATTTATGCGAAAATGTTATATCTAAATCAAATTATGATATAATTAATACTGTTTTGAAATCAAAGCATTTTTTTGAGTACGAGAATAATATTAGTCATTATTCTATACGAGCTTTTTTGAAATCGTTTATCAAGGATGAAGATGAAGAGACTGAGATAAACATAAAATCAATCATTGATAGTTTTGAGAATGTTAATCAAAAAATAACAAGTGTTGGATTGCTATTTCAATCTCTACCGCAGGGCAAAATTAAGGAAGAAATCAAAGAATATATAGAAACACATTTTGTATCTGTTGAAAATAAATATCTACTTGATTTTGTATTCAGTGATTTTATAGTTTTCTCAGAGGAAAAAATTAATAGTATTGTAGATGAGATCGTTGCCATAGATGATAAACAAAGCAAGACCGCAACAAGATCTTATCCCGACCCTTTGGAAAGCGAGTTGGAAATATTATATCTTTTAATTCTAACTGATAAAATATCCGATACAGCAGAGTTAAAACGATTAGATAATCTCAACACTAAGACTGCCTTTATTGAGTTTATACTGCACCCTGACACTTTTGATTTTAATTGCGTGGATTTTTCAAATTATATGTGGGTTAATTTTGCAAGACAACCTAAGTATATGGATATGTTTATAAAAGCAAAAGAAATACTGATTCCTAAAATTCAGAATAGAGTTAAAATTGGAGATGCCAGCGAGGACGAGAAAAAAATATTATATGGTTTTTTACTTGACAAAGAAACCATTTGGAAACGATAAGCAATAATAAAATAACGGTCACCACAAGCTCATGCTTGTAGTGACCGCTATTATTTTTGTCCTATTCGGTTTTGGGTTTTCTCCGTTAAGAACATCCCGCTTTGTTACACGGGCAGTTGTCTGAACTCAGGAATATATAAATTATTCTGCTTCTTCCTGTCTCTTTGCGTGGCAAGCACTGCAATAAACAGGACGACCATCCTTGGGCTCGAAGGGGATACGTGCGGGTCCGCCGCACTCTGCACATATTGCATCATAATATGTACGTTCAGGATTTCTTGCACGTTTGCGTGCAGCGCGGCATTCCTTGCAGCGGATAGGATCATGTTCAAATCCTCTTTCTGCGTAGAATTCCTGTTCACCTACCGAGAAAACGAATTCATTTCCGCAATCTTTGCAGATGAGAGTTTTGTCTTCTAACATTTTGATAACCTCTCTTGATAAGTATTAGTCCCGACAAGGGACTTATTATAAACAGATCTCTCCGTTTATTACAAAATTGATTTCAGTTTCTTCCTGACTCTCTGGAGCGTACCGTCAACACCCTTTACACTCTGACCTGTTATTTCAGAGATCTCAGCGTAACTCATTCCCTGAGTAAAAAGGCTTAAAACAGTGTACTCCGTTGCAGAAAGAACTTTTTTGAGGCTTTCACGTAAGATTTTGTAGCTTTCAGATGAAATATACTCATCCTCTGCCGCGTAACTTCCCAAAGCTTCATCGCCAAAAGGTACAAAGTCGGCATCAGCCGATAAAAGTGCATTATTTTTCTTTTTAACAAAATTTTTAAGCGCATTGTTTATACACACTGCGGCATAGGTATTCAGTGCGGCGCCTCTTGAAGAATCGTAGCTTAAAATTGCACCGAAGGCTGCAACCAGACCTTCCTGCATCAAGTCCTCACGCTCAAAGCGTTCATCAACGAAACCCGAAACGCAGACAGTTATTACTCCCTCAAGGCTTTTGATAATAAGCTGAAGTGCCTTATCGTCGCCGGTTTTGCAAAGCTTCACTAATTCTTCTTCAGACATTTTATGGTAATTTTTCGTTTCCATCCATACACCTCTTACCATTTACAAGAATAATTTTAATACATTTTATTTTTTTTGTCAATATTATTTCATAATTAAGTTGAAAATTTTCGACATTTTATGCGATTTTTTGTAGATTTATGACAATTTACAAACAAAAATGCTCTGTAAGAAACTTAAAAATCTCATTTCTTGACTTTTAATGAGAAACAATGTAAAATTATTATGCAAAGGTGGTGTGAAACATGCGGGAACGCTCGTCTACCTATAAGACAAAACAGCGTGATCTGATTCTTGAAGAACTGACGAAACAGGGAAGCCGACATCTGACCGTTGAAGACGTAACTTCACTTTTACATAAAAGAGGTCGGGACGTAGGCAAATCTACTGTTTACAGATATCTTGAAAAGCTGTCACAGGAGGGTATCGTAAAAAAATATACCGTTGACGGTGAACGGAGTTTTTGCTATCAATACCTTCATTCGCACAAAACATGTTCAAACCACTACCACCTGAAATGCGAGAAATGCGGAAAACTTATCCACATGGAATGTGAAACCGTTGACCGCCTTGCAGAGCATATTCTGGAGCATCACAATTTTCACCTGAACGGCGCAAAATGTGTTTTTTACGGTGTCTGTGAAAATTGTAAAAAAGGAGAATGACATTATGACAAAGAAAACAAAAATTATTGTAGCAGTTGTTGCATCCGTTCTGTTGGTTGCAGGTATTGCACTGGGACTTTATTTCGGCCTTAAGGATAAGCCTGCAAAAACAGTTTTTGCAGATACAGGCACTGTTGATGTGTTTGAAGAAGACACACTTAAATTTACATTCATCGCCCCCTATATTGAAGATGCAAGCTTTGAAATCCTCGACGAAAACGGCTTTGAAGTTACAACAGACGATATAACAATTGCAGGCGAAATCATTTCCGTTGAGTATTACGCAAGCGAGGGCGATGCAATTGAAAGCGGCAGCGTTGTTGTAACTGCTGAGCTTGAAGAAAAGCTCGTTGACGGAACTTCCTACCGCGCAGTTATTAAAGCAAACTCAATCCGGCTTGAATCAGAAGACTATATAAACCCTGATATCACAGCAGATTTCAAGGTCAAAATGGATGATAACGGCTCTCTCAACGCCGAGGAAGAAAAATTCAAGGATGCAAAAGCAGTCGTCCTCTCTGATGTCAAGGCTGAGCTTTACAAAAAAGGCGGCGAAGCTTATTTTTCAATCACCGCAAAGGCTGACGGAATTACATCATTCAATGAAACAGATGCCAGAAACTACCAGACTTTTGCAGCATACAGCTACAAAAACGAAAACGGAACCTTTGCAAGATTCCTTATTGACAGTGTTGAGTTCAAAGCAGAAAACGGTGTGATCGAAATCGTCGGCAAAACAGGTGAAGAAAACCTTATACCCGGACAGGATTACAAGCTTATAATCAAAAAAGGCTTCTTCATAAATGATGATAAATCAATCGTCAACGAAGAATACGAAAGCACCTTCACATACGTTGAACAGTAAGGTTTAAAATATGTTTACTAAAGTAAAAAGCATGGGTCTTTTCGGTATGCACAGTTATATGGTCCATGTAGAGATTGATATAAGCGGAGGTTTACCGCACTTTGACGTTGTGGGACTTCCCAACACATCTGTAAGCGAAGCTAAAGAGAGAGTCCGCTCTGCAGTCAAAAACAGCGGTCTTTCTTTTCCTGTCAGCAGAATTACCGTAAACTTAGCTCCTGCCGACACAAGAAAAGAAGGTACTGTATATGACCTTCCCATGCTCATTGCAGTTCTGTCAGCATCAAGGCAGATTAAGCCTGTTTCCGAAAATCAGGCTTTTATAGGAGAGCTGTCTCTCGGCGGTGAGCTGAGAAAGATAAACGGTGCCCTTCCAATGGTAATTGAGGCTAAAAACAACGGCATCACCGATGTTTTTGTGCCTGAAGAAAACGCTTACGAATGTTCCGTCGTTTCAGGAATAAATGTTTTCGGAGTAAAAACCGTAAAGGAAATCATAGAGCATCTTGAGGGAAAAGCAAGGCTTACACCCTGTGAATATATTCCGAAGGAAGAAAATCTTCAATCACTTCTTGATTTTGCAGATGTAAAAGGTCAGTTTGAAGCAAAAAGAGCAATTGAAATCGCAGCCGCAGGCGGTCACAACATTCTCCTCATCGGGCCTCCCGGCTCAGGAAAAAGCATGCTTGCAAAGAGGATTTCAACGATTCTTCCCGATATGACCTTTGAAGAATCCCTTGAAACCACAAAAATTTATTCTATTTCGGGAAAGCTTCCCAAAGACACTCCCCTTATTACAAGAAGGCCTTTCCGTTCCCCTCACCACACTGTGTCACCTGTGGGACTTTCAGGCGGCGGAGCAATACCGAAGCCGGGTGAAATTTCGCTTGCTCATAACGGCGTACTTTTCCTTGACGAGCTTCCCGAATTTTCACGAACTACAATGGAAATCATGCGTCAGCCCATTGAGGACGGAGTAATTTCCATTTCAAGAGCACAGGCAACCGTTACATACCCCTGCTCGGTTATGCTCGTTTGTGCCATGAACCCATGCCCTTGCGGATACTACGGTCATCCCACAAGAGAATGTACCTGCGTAAAAGGAAGTGCAGAAAGATATCTCAATAAAGTTTCAGGTCCTCTTCTTGACAGAGTTGACATACACATTGAGGTTCCCCCCGTTGATTTCGAAAGCCTTTCAGACGATGAAAGAGGGGAAAAATCAGCCGACATCAAAAAGAGAGTTGATCAGGCAAGACGTATTCAGCAGAAAAGACTTCAGGGCACGGGAATCACCTGCAATGCTCATATGACAGCAAGGCAGACAAGAGATTTCTGCAAGCTGACAGATGAAGCAAAGGATATGTTGAAAACAGTTTTCGACAGACTTTCACTTTCTGCCCGTGCATACGATAAAATACTCAGAGTAGCAAGAACAATTGCTGACCTTGAAAAGAGCGAGGTTGTTGGCGAAGACCATATCGCAGAAGCCGTTCAATACAGAAGTCTTGACAGAAAATTCTGGGGAAAATAAAACAAAAGAAATGTCCGAGTCTCTCCCGCAAGGCGGCTCTCGGACAATAATCAAAATACATTTTACAAGGAGGTACTGCGTGAATCAAAAATTAAAAGAAAAAATAAGGGAATCTCTTTCTGCAGTATTGCCTGTCACATTTATCGTACTGGCGCTGAGCATCTTTCTTGTTCCTTTAGATGTAGGCTCAATGGTAATGTTCTTCGCCGGAGCTGTAATGCTCATCATCGGCATGGGAATGTTTCAGCTCGGTGCGGAAATGGCAATGAGCCCTCTTGGAGAAGGCATCGGTGTACAGATGTCAAAATCAAAAAGCAAGACGGTGCTTCTGACGGTAAGTCTGATGATGGGCATAATGATTACAGTTGCGGAGCCTGACCTTCAGGTGCTTTCCAATCAGGTGCCGTCAATCCCCAACAGTGTGCTTATTCTGACAGTAGCCGTAGGTGTGGGAATTTTCCTGTCATTGGCGGTTTTGCGAATCGTTCTTAAAATCAATCTGTCGAATTTATTGATAATTTTATACGCAGTGTTGATTGTCCTTTCATTCTTTATACCAAAGGATTTTTTGTCAGTTGCATTTGACTCGGGCGGTGTTACGACAGGCCCTATCACCGTTCCTTTTATCATGGCGATGGGCGTAGGACTTTCAGCAATCAGAGGCGATAAAAACGCTTCAAGTGACAGCTTCGGTCTTGTTGCGCTTTCAAGCGTAGGACCGATTCTTGCAGTTATGCTGCTGGGATTTTTCTATAACACCGAAAACGCATCTTACATCCCCACAGAGATAGCGTATGTTGAAACCATGCAGGATGTAAGCCGTGAATTTGCTTTTGAGATCCCCCACTATGCAAAAGAGGTTTTCATTTCCGTTTTGCCTATAATGGCGGTATATGTGATTTTCCAACTGATAAGCCGCCGTTATCACCGAAGAGCCAGAAGGCGTATTGCCGTGGGCTTTATCTATAATTATCTGGGACTTGTCCTTTTCCTCTGCGGTGTAAACGTAGGCTTTGCGCCCGTAGGAACAATGCTTGGCAGAGAACTTGCAGTAGGCTCAAAAGAAAAATGGCTCCTCATCCCTATCGGTATGATAATAGGTTACTTTATTGTAAAAGCTGAGCCTGCAATACAGGTTCTCAACCGACAGGTCCAGACAGTTACTGACGGTATGATTGAAGAAAAGTCAATGAACAGATGCCTTTCGATCGGCGTATCTGTCAGCATCGGACTTTCGCTTCTGAGAATTTTAACGGGAATTCCCATTCAATGGATAATAATTCCGGGATATATTATCGCCCTTGCTATGTCAAAGTTTGTGCCGAAAATCTTTGTAGGTATCGCCTTTGACTCAGGCGGAGTTGCAAGCGGTCCCATGACTTCGACTTTCCTTTTACCTCTTTGCATAGGTGCGTGTGAGAGTCTCGGCGGTGATGTTATGACAGATGCTTTCGGTGTTGTCGCTCTTGTTGCTTTAGCACCGCTGATAGCAGTTCAGATCATGGGACTGAGATACAGATTCAAGCTTGATAAACAGAAAGAAATCACAAAACCTGACAACATGATTCCCGAAGACAGCGATGACATTGTGGAATTTTAGGAGGGAATGTTTATGGATAACTTAGAACACAGATTACTATTTTTGATAACCGATCCTAAAATGGCAGACAAAGCAGTAAAAATGTTCCGCGAGGGAGCGGTTCCCATCCTGTACAGAGTAAACGGAACGGGCACTGTTTCCGACGAAATGCTTGACATGTTGGGTTTCGGAGAAACTGATAAAAATATAATCGTCAGCGTATTGCCGAAAAGTTTTGCCGACATTATGCTGAAAAAGCTGAACAAGGAACTGAAATTAGGCAGCATCAACAGCGGAATCGCCTACACAATACCGTTATCAGGAGCAAACAGTCTGCTTCTGCGTGTGCTTGGCGAGATGAATGCATTAGAGGAAGAAAAAGCGGGAAAGGGCGTAATCGTTATGGATGAATTTAAACATTCACTTATAGTAGCAGTTGTAAACCAGGGATACAGCGAAGAAGTTATGAATGCAGCAAGGGATGCGGGAGCTACGGGCGGAACGGTAATCCACAGCAGACGGCTGGGTAACGAAAAATCAATGGGATTCTGGGGAATGAGTATTCAAGCCGAAAAGGAAATGGTATTCATCGTTGTCCGAAATGACACCAAGCTGAACATCATGAAGGAAATCGGCGAAAAATGCGGTATGCGCAGTGAAGCCAAGGGTGTTGTCGTATCCTTGCCGATTGATTCTGTCATAGGTCTTGCGGAAGAAAATTAAAACAGTCAAAAAAATCCGAGGTTTCACCCAATGAAGTGAACCTCGGATTTTTCTTTTATTACTTTCTTTTGTAAGTACAGAACCTGAATTTAATTCCGTTTTCTTCCATTTCTTCGCTTTCCTCAGCAAGGTACCAGTTTTCGTCCTCATCAAGATTTGGGAAGAATTTGTCGCTTGCAGGTGCTTCAGCATCAATCTTTGTCACAACTGCCATGTTACAAAGAGGAAGCATCTGCCTGTAAATTGATTCACCGCCGATAACTACCACGTTATCGGTATTTTCATCTTTAAGAAGCTCTGAAACCTCTTCAACGCTTCTCGCAACCTCAGCGCCCTCAACAGAATAGCTTTCATCTCTTGAAAGAATCACATTTCTTCTGTTTTTAAGAGGTGCACCTTTCGGAAATGTTGCAAGTGTTTTTCTGCCGAGAATTACGGTTTTGCCCTCTGTAAGTCTGCGGAAATTTTTCAAATCCTCGGAAATACGGAAAAGAAGATTCCCCTCATTTCCGATACCCCAGTTTTTATCTACTGCCACTACCTGAAACATCAGATTGCCACCTCGATTTTCTCATTGAAATCGTTAGCCTGATAGTTTTCAAGGCTGAAGCTGTCAACTGTAAAATCATAAAAATCTTTAACACTTGTATCAATTCTGAAAACAGGTGCTTCATACTGAGTATTTTCAAGCAATTTTTTCACAAGGGGAATGTGTCTGTCATAGATGTGAGCATCAGCCACAACATGGACAAATTCGCCTGCTTTCAGACCGCTTACCTGTGCAAACATGTGAACAAGCACTGCATACTGGCATACGTTCCAGTTATTCGCCGTAAGCATATCCTGTGAACGCTGATTGAGAATTGCATTGAGCTTATCTCCCGTAACATTAAGTGTAAGACCGTAAGCACAGGGTGCAAGTCCCATTTCGTTAAGGTCATGGTGATTATAAAGGTTTGTCATAATTCTTCTGCTTGCAGGATTATGCTTCAGATCGTAAAGAACTCTGTCAACCTGATCAAATTCTCCCTCGGGATATTTGTGCTTTACGCCGAGCTGATAGCCGTAAGCCTTACCGATTGTGCCGTTTTCATCTGCCCATGAATCCCAGATATGTGAATCAAGGTCAGCTATTTTATTTGACTTTTTCTGCCATATCCAGAGAAGCTCTTTGATACAGCTTTTGAAGAATGTCTTTCTCACTGTAATAATGGGAAACTCTTTACTTAAATCGTATCTGTTAACCATACAGAACTTTTTGACAGTGTGTGCAGGTGTGCCGTCTTCCCATTTAGGCCGTACATTCAGTTCTTCGTCTGAATAGCCGTTTTCAAGAATATCCTTTATGTTTTCTACAAAAACTCTGTCTGCGTAACTCATTCTGAAATCTCCTTAAAACTCAATTTCTGCCGTAACAGGGAAATGGTCAGAGGGGTATTCGCCATTTATCATATCTCTTACAACTGTGTATTTTTTTACATCAATTTCAGGAGATACCATAACAAAGTCGATAATTGCACCTTCATTTTCACCAAAACCGTTATATGTAACGCCGTCATCTGAAACCGTAGCTGCAAACTTTGAATCACGAAGCTTGCCTGAAACCAGACCTTTGTAGAAATCTGAATCCTGTTCAAAGTTGAAATCGCCTGTAACGATCGTGGGAACAGAAAAGCTTTCTGCTTTATCAAAAATCAGCTTCATACCCTCTTTTCTCGCCTCAATGCCTATATGGTCAAGGTGGGTGTTGAGATGAATGAATTTTTTGCCGTTTTCTTTGTCTTCGAGCAGTGCCCATGAGCAGATTCTCACGCACACCGCATCCCAGCCTTTTCCGGGTCTTTCGGGAGTTTCTGACAGCCAGAAGTTTCCGCTGTCAAGACATGAGAACTTGTCCTTTTTATAGAAAACTGCTGAATATTCGCCCTCGTTGTCACCGTCATCTCTGCCAACGCCGACATAGGAATAACCCGTAAGATTTGCTTTGAGGAAATCCATCCATTCGGGAGTTGCCTCCTGAACGCCCAGTGTATCAGGATTCTGTCTTTCGATAATTTCAAGAACCATAGGTTCTCTTTTTTCTCTTTCGTGACCTTCCTTGCCGTAGCAAAGAATGTTATAGCTCATAGTTTTCATAATATCACCTCAGATTTTCTCTGTTTTTTCGTAGTGCTCGGCGATTTTCGACGAGCCGTTAATGACAACATATTATTTACGGAATGTCACAAGCGCCATTTCCCGCAGTGTTACCGTTAACATTATCATAAAACAGCGTCGCAGACCCGACATTCTGCACTGTGCATTTAATCAAAACTTCATATCGGAATAAATGGGATAATGGTCTGATGTAAAGCGGCCTGCATAAGTATCTCTGACTATCTTATAAGTCTGAACTTCAGTGATAAGGCTGTTTACACAGATGTAGTCAATAGGCTCGCCCTCTGTTCCGCCTTTATAGCCATGGTACGTTTTGCCGTACATTGTATATTCTGCTATGTCCTGAGTATCTGTAAGACCGCCTGTAACAAGAGATGTATAAAGGTCACTGCTCTTTTTGAAATTGAAATCGCCTGTAACAACTGTGGGAATATCGAATGAAAGAGCCTTTTCTTTCACAAGCTCCACGCCGTTCTGACGTGCAAGAGGTCCTTCGTGGTCAAGGTGAGTATTTACATGAGCATACCTGTCGCCTGTTTCTTTATCTTCAAGAACAACCCATGTGCAGATTCTGTTGCATGCTCCGTCCCAACCGCGTGAAACCTCATCGGGAGTTTCCGAGAGCCAGAATGTTCCGCTGTCAACAAGGTTGAACTTATCTTTCTTGTAAAGTATTGCAGAAATTTCGCCGCAATCTGTGCTTAAATCGCCTGTATCTCTGCCTACACCTACAAATTCATAGTCATCGAGATACCATTTAAGGTTGAGATACCAGTCAAAAGTACATTCCTGAACACCTACGGAATCAGGCTGATAAGCATCAATAACTGCAGACACAAGATTTTCCCTTTCAATATATTCTCCGCAACGGATATTGAAAGACATGATTCTTGTCATAGAGCTGTCCTGATTTGCAAGTGAGCCTTTTTCGGGCAGATTGCTTTTTGAAGCGTCAATTCCCATAAACATAAGAACTACTGATAAAATTGCTGAAATTATTGCTCTGAGGATTGATTTAATCATTTTTATCGCCGTCCTTTTCTGTTTTACCGTCTGCTATATCCTTGCCTGCAAGAACTACCCAGACTGTTTTGAACATAATTTTTATATCCATCATAATGGAGTGATTTTCAACATATTCCTTGTCAAGCTTTGCTTTCTGCTCGTCGGAAATGAAATCACGTCCGTTGACCTGTGCCCAGCCTGTAATACCGGGACGCACGCAATACACGTTATATTTTTCTCTCAAAGCTCTTATTTCCTCCTCCTGAGGAATAAGAGGACGGGGACCGACAAAGCTCATGTCCCCTTTTAATATATTGAAAAGCTGAGGTAATTCATCAAGGCTCAGCTTTCTGAGAATTTTACCGATAAAGGTGATATCGTTTTCAATCTCCTCTGCCGTTAAATCCTCAGTCCTTGTCTGCCTCATTCCGTCCTTCATTGTACGGAATTTATAGATTGTAAAAAGCTTGTTTCCGTAGCCTACTCTCTCCTGCTTGAAAATTACGGGGCTTCCGCTTGACAGAAGAACAAGCAGTGACAGGATCAGTATTACGGGTGACAGAATTATCAAAGCAAGGAGACTGAAGAGAAAATCGAAAAATCTTTTCATTTTTAGCCCCCTTAATTTGAATTCCAGTGGAAATCACCTTTTATAAGAAGAGCTCTGACAGGGGCAGCCTCCATGCCCTCAAGCTTTACAGGCTGAGCGATAAGGAAGTAGCTTCCCGTATCAACACCTGTCAGGTCAAGTCCTTCAAGAATTGCGATTTCCCTATTTAAAAATGCTTTGTGAGGTGCTATCTGATTTCCCTTTGTTCCTACAGAAAGAGCATCTGTGCCGATAAGCAGTAAGCCGAGATTTGCAGCAGCCTGTGCACCGTGGTCTAGGAAATACGCCTCGCCTTCAGATCTGAGAAGAAGTCTTCTGCAGCCTCTGGGAAAAGAATTTTCAACATACTCCCCTGTTATAGGTCCCGGCGGTACATCAAGAACTCTGCAGGGGCCGATGAAAGGAACCATGCTCATTTCGTCGATCGTCTTGCCGTTCTCCACAAAATGGAGAGGGGCATCTGCATGAGTTCCCGCATGACAGCACGCAAAGAAACCATTAAGATTACAGCCATCGCCCTTTTCGATGCTCAGGAAATTCTGTTTTTCAGGTTCAGGGTCTCCGGGATAAACTTCGGAAGAAAAAATCCCTCTTGTAATGTCAATAATTTCCACTTTTTACACCTCGGTATTTAAACCATTAAATATTCTCAAGTGACTGTGCTTTAAGGAAAGCATTGATAAAGCCGTCAATATCGCCGTCCATAACTGCATTAATATTGCCCATTTCATAGTTTGTACGGTGGTCTTTTACAAGCGTATAGGGCATGAAAACGTATGAGCGTATCTGGCTGCCCCAGCCGATTTCTTTCTGGTCGCCTTTGATATCTTCGATTTTGTCGAGATGCTCTCTTTCTTTGATTTCAATGAGCTTTGACTTAAGCATTCTCATTGCAACCTCTCTGTTCTGATGCTGGCTTCTCTCAACCTGACAGGAAACGATAATACCTGTAGGAATATGAGTAAGACGGACTGCGGAAGATGTTTTGTTAACCTTCTGTCCGCCTGCACCTGATGCACGGTAAACGTCCATTTTGATATCATCAGGGCTGATTTCAACCTGAATTGTATCGTCAATTTCAGGCATAACCTCAAGAGATGCGAAAGAAGTATGCCTTCTTCCCGATGCATCAAAGGGAGAAACACGGACAAGTCTGTGAACGCCTGATTCACTCTTCATAAAGCCGTAAGCATTTTCGCCTTCAATAAGAAGTGTTGCTGATTTCAGACCTGCTTCATCACCGTCAAGGAAATCGAGCATGCTTACCTTGTAGCCGTGAGCTTCGCCCCAGTGCTGATACATACGCACAAGCATCTGTGCCCAGTCCTGAGCCTCAGTGCCGCCTGCACCTGCATGGAAGGTAAGAAGTGCATTTTTAGAATCGTACTCACCTGTGAGAAGTGTGCCGAGAGTCTGTTTTTCAAGCTCTTTCAGTACAGCCTTAACGCTATCTGTACACTCTTCAAGAAGTTCAAGGTCTTCTGCCTCATCTGCCAGCTCAATCATAACAAGCGCATCTTCAAAATCGCCTTTGAGCTTTGCGTAAGCACCAACCTTATTTTTAAGAGCACTTGTTCTTTGAAGAACCTTCTGAGAATTTTCAATATTATCCCAGAAGCCGTCCTCCGTCTGTTGCTGTTCCAGTTTAGTGATTTCTTCGTTTATCTTTTCGACCCCGATAGCCTCATGAAGGCTATCGAGTTCGTCCTGATGTTCCAAAAGTTCTAATCTTAACTGTTCAAACTGAATCATAAATTATCTAACTCCAAAAATTATTCCTGCTCTGATTTTTTCTTTCTCTTGTAAGTTACTGCTGCAAGTACACCTGCAACGGGAAGGATGATAAATGCAATGTAAGGTATTACATCGCCTGTTTCAACTGCGTCTGAAAGAATTGTTTCACCGTCTGCATTGTAATCAACATCAAGGAAACGGTCTTCATCGTCATACTTATCGGGAGTTTCGGTAAACTCTTCAAGGTCAGTTTTGACAATTGCGAAGTTATCTATTCTTACAGCTTCATCTCCGTCTACATTATAAGCATCAAAGTAGAGTGTGTTGCCCTTGATCTGAATTGATGCAAAGGTGGGAAGCTCGCAAGTTACGATTGCCTCTGCTCTGGGGAAGAGCTCGTCTGTAAGAGCGTTATCCTTAGCAACATAATATTTAACGCCTGCACAGCCTGTAATTGTATAAACAGGACCTGCGGGGTCAATCTTTGCTGAGTAATCCTTACCGTCGAATGTAATGTTTTCCGTTGTTGATGTAACAACCTTGTTGTCTACCATTGCATCTGTTCTCATATAAACATGGTCATGTCCCTGGAATACCATGTCGATATCAAGTTCGGGCATAAGAACTGAAAGCTGTTCACGCATTGCAATAACGTCATCATCGTCAAAGTGTGAGCCGTTTGAATAAATTGCCTTATGAGTTGCAACGAATTTCCACTCAGCATCACTTGCGTTCATGTCTTCTCTAAGCCATTCAAGCTGTTCTGCGTTGAAGCCGTCATCCTCACCAAGATTGTTTGCGTTGAGAACTGCAATGTGAACGTTGTTGTAATCAAATGAATAGTAAACACCCTCTGATCTGTCCTGCTCGGGAGCTGAGGGAAGAATGAAGTTTTCATCAAGTGCATAAACACTGCCTGACATATTCTCATGGTTACCTGCTGTAGGCATAAGAGGTGTGCTCATAAGCGTGTCTGATGCGTTGTTTGCGAAGAGTGTCCAGAGCTTAAGGTTTGAACCCATGTCAACCTGATCACCGGTTGAAAGAAGGAAGTCAAAATCGACCTCTTCTCTTGCAACTCTGAGAAGGTTTGCCCATACGTCGAACTGACGTGAATTCTGAGCCTGTGTATCTGTTACATGAAGGAATGTAACCTCTCTTGAATTATCAGCAGTTTCAAGAACACCTGCATCACTCCACCAGCCTCTTTCAGCATCGCCTACTCTGTAGCAGTATCTTGTGCCGGGCTCTAAGTCTGTAAGCTTAACAATGTGTCTTGTCATTACTGTTTCTACCGATACAATACCGATAAGACCGAAGTCAATTGCAGGTGATTCTCTTATAACATTTTCTTCCGTAATACATTCAATCTGCGATGAAACTGTGGGAGTTCCCGTAAATACGGGATTCTTGCTGTAAGGAATGATTTCGATATCCGTGCCTGTAACAGAAGACTTTGTATACCAGCTTATATTGAAGCTTGATGAAGAATCTTCGCCGTAGGTTACCGTAATAATCGAAGGTGCTCTGTAGTTTGCCGCCGTAACCTCAGGCTCTACCTTGCCGCTGTAAGTATATGTTACATTTTTGTCACCCTGAGGCTTGGGATTTTCGTCATCAATGAAAGCACGGATAACCGTTGCAATTTCAATACCGATCGCCTCATACTGGCTGACTGTGAGATATTCTTCAAGGAGCTCATCCTTGAGTGCATCGAGTGACTCATAGGGAAGAACACCGAGAGAGAATATGAAATCTACAATATTTGTAAATGACTTGTCACCGCCGAGAACGACTGTGAGAAGTGCATCAACTACTTTACCGAGAACGAAGCCTATCTTGCCGATGGGGAATGCAGCATCAATGTTAAGGTCCATATTTGCAAGAAGCTCGTCAAGGAGAAGGTCGTTAAGGATAATATCAATAAGTGAGAGGAAAAGATTTTCTGCAAATGCTGTATCCTGCTCAAGCTGCTTGAAGCAGTCCTGCATAAATGCGTCATCTTCAAGGTTTTCGTTACCGCCGTACATGTAAGCGAGGAATGAAAGTGCAAGGTCGCCCATGTTACCGCCTCTTGTTTCGTCACCGAAGCCGAGAGTGTCGATAAACTTTGTACAGGGAACTTCTGAAATCTGGATATTTACAACCTTAGTGATGATTCTTTCCATAAGGTCATAAAGAACATCAACATCTGTAAGGTATGCATCATAAAGCTGGCCGCAAAGGTCATCTGCAAGAGCTATGATATTTTCTGCCGTGAAGATATCGATAGGACCTACTGAAATGCCTTCAAAAGCATCTGTAAGAATTGCTTCAAGGTCAATGCCCTCAAGAGCGAGGTATTCAAGAATACCGCCTGCTTCGCTGATACCGGTGAATACTGAGCCTAAGTTATATTTGATAATATTCATCGCAAGAGCTGTAACGTCTCCGCCGCCGTAAGCCTTTCCGAATGCGATATTCTTGAAGGGCTGAGGCTGTTCTTCACCGTAGAGAACAACAGGCTCTGCCGAGTCAATGTCATAGTAATTGTACGTTGCTGACATTTCGCCCTTGCCGTCAGAGGTGATCTCTGTGATATACATACCGCAGGGATATGTACCTGCAGGAGGTGTTTCACATTCAATCA
Source organism: uncultured Eubacteriales bacterium (assembly GCA_964507395.1). GTDB lineage: Bacteria > Bacillota > Clostridia > Oscillospirales > Acutalibacteraceae > SIG575. Next base: position 17,906 of record CAZDQE010000020.1, read on the forward strand.
TTGTTTCGCCGCTGTCTGTTACATAAGTTGCAACGTCTGTAATATGCTGATGACCGCAGAAATTGAAATGCCAGCCTGCCTCAGCGAGCTGAGTTGCTCTGTCTTCCCAATCTCTGATGATGAAATTATCAAGAAGCTTACCCTGATATGAGCCGATGTGGTCAATAAGGCTGCCGTGTGTTACACCGATAATTTCTTCGCCGTATTTTTTTGCATCTGCACATTCTTCAAGTGCCCACTGAAGAAGGTCATCGCTGATTTCCTGTGCAGTTTCATGCTCGTCTGAGCCGTCCTTTGTACAGTCTGATGAATAGATGTTTGTATCAAGAAGAATAAATCTGTAGCCGCCGAATCTTACTGAGTAAGAAAGACCGCCCTGCTGTTTTCCTTCGGGAGGAGTATATGTATGGTATGCAAGGTCATAGCCTAAATCCTTGTAAATTTCACGGAATTCAGCCTGAGTTGTTGTTGCGCATGCTTCCTTCACGTCGTTTTCATAGGTATATGCCTTTGAATTGTTTATGTCATGGTTACCGTTGATAACAAGAACATCAATGCCTGTTTCCTTTTCCCACTTTTCAAGCTTGCCTGCAAGCTCTGTGTGTGACTCATATTCGCCCTGATATGTAAGGTCACCGGAGAGAACAAGAATGGGATTGTCTGCTTTTTTCAGCTCTTTTGCCAAAGTGACAAGAGCTGTGTCAAGACAAGCTGCTGTCAGGTCAAGAGTTGTAGTTGAGCCCAACACGGTTGCCTGATAGTCTTCTGTTCTGTTTCCTTTGAGTGCATCTGCAAAATAATGCACGTCGGAAAGTGTTGCGACCTGAATATCACTTCCTGCTGCGAATACAGAGAAGGGAATCACGGTCATAATCATTACAACAGCCATGACTATTGCAGTAATCTTGATTTTTGCTTTTTTCATGTTTTTACCACCTTTGCTTTTAATCTTCATCATCTGACACCGTACCTTCAATGCCGAGAATTTCATCCGAACTGCCGAAGTCCAGCATCTCAACATTTTTAAGCTTACGGGTGATGATGTTGTTTCTGCTCTGCGCATCGCCGAGAACCTTGCCCGCTTCATCGACTTTTTTCCTTGCCTTTTCAAGAAGCAAGCCGAATTTATCGTACTGTGTTCTCGCCGCCGACAGAAGAGTTCTTACCTCTGCTGCCTTTTCATTTATTGCCACGGCTCTGAAGCCGACTGACAAGGAATTAAGCAGTGCCGTTACCGTTGAGGGACCTGCCACCATAATACTGAAGTCATTGTGGAGCTTTTCAATAAGTCCCGACTTTGAGGAAGCCACCTCAGCATAAAGACCTTCTGTGGGAAGGTACATAATTGCAAAGGGAGTTGTCCTCGGCACATTGATGTATTTCGTAATTTCCTTTGCTCTGAGAGTAACGCTTACCTCAAAAGCCTTTCTCGCCTGAGCAATGAGTGCCGTATCCGTGCTGTCAAGAGCACTTGTCAGACGGACATAGCTTTCGACGGGAAATTTCGAGTCTATGGGAAGATAAATAATTTCGCCTGCAGAATCAGAGGATGGAATTTTTATTGCAAATTCAACCTTTTCACTGTTTGATTTTACAGACACATTTTTATCGTACATTCCCGGAATAGTTTCTTCAAGAATTCTTTCAAGCTGAACCTCAGCCCATGTACCTCTCGCCTTTACATTTGTAAGCACACGGTTAAGGTCTGTAACGCCTGCAGAAAGTGTTTTCATTTCCCCGAGAGATTTATAAACATTTTCAAGCTGCTCGGAAACCGTTTTGAAAGAGCTGTCAAGCCTTGTTGCCAGAGTGCGTGTCAGCTTTTCATCAACTGTTTCACGCATTTTTTCCAGCTTTTCCTCGTTGCTTTTCAGCATTTCTTCAAGTGATTTACGCAAAACCTCGTTCTGCTTCTCCGTCTGCTCGCTGTTTTCCTTTCGCAGAGTTTCAAGAGACTGGGCGATCATCTTGCTCATTTTAATATTGTATTCGTATGTATCCTTTCTCATATTGAGAAGCTCGTCTGTCATTTTCTGAAGTGATGAGGACATCTCTTCACGCATATACTTCTGACTCGTTGCCATATCCTGACGGTTTCTCTGAAGCTGGTCAGCAACATTTTTTCCGTCATAAGAGAAAGAAGACAGCTTTTCGCTGAGGCTTCTGATTTCCTCGCGGTCATCATCGCTTCTCTTTTTCAGTACACACACAAGTACAATAAGCAAAACAGAAATTATCACATTAAGCCCAAGCAGTGACAAAACTATATATTCCTGCATTTTACCCTCCATTATACGAGATAGAAATAATTTACCATTATAGTAACAATATAATATATCATAAATTTCCGAAAAAGTATAGAGATTTTTAAAAATTCACAAAAGATTTTGCAAAACAGTGGAAAGCGAGGAAAATATTTGGTATAATACTAAAAAAATGCAAAGTGCAGAACGCAGAATGCAGAATTCAGGGAGAAACATAAATGACAAAAAAAATCCTTGCTTTACTTATGATTTTTATAATTTCCGCCTGTCTTTTCACCGCCTGTTCAGACGGCTCGGACGAAGAGCTTTACTACCCTATCTACGCCGACCCTGTAAGCTTTGACCCACAGATTGCGGCAGACAATGCTTCAAAAATCGTTGTTTTCAACTGCTTTGAAGGTCTTGTAAAAAGCGACAGTGCAGGAAAAATCATCCCCGGTGTTGCTACAAACTGGGAAATAAGCTCTGACGGGCTGACCTATCTTTTCCATCTGAGAACTGATTCAAAATGGTACATGAGTGAATACGCAAAAGAGCTTCTTGACGAAGAAACTGCAAAAAATTTCAATTATACCGTCACTGCCGAGGATTTCGTTTACGGTCTTAAAAGAGCATTTGACCCTCAGATGGGTGCGGTTACAGATTCCCGACTTTTCTCAATAAAAAATTCATACAGCATTTACAGGGGCGAAATGTCCCTCGACGAACTCGGTGTTACTGCAGTCAACAGCTCCACTCTGAAAATTGAACTTTCCGAGCCTAACGACGATTTCCTCAACGCTCTTACTCAGTCTGCGGCAATGCCCTGCAGAGAGGAATTTTTTGAAGCAACAAAAGGCAGATACGGTCTTGACCCCGAAAAAGTTATTTACAACGGTCCTTTCTACCTTTATTCATGGAGCACAGGCTCACATCTTACTCTTTACAGAAACGAAAACTACAAGGGTGCAACCGCCGTAAAGCCCTCTGCGGTTTACCTTTATATCAACAGCGATTTGTCCACAAGAATCGACAAGCTCATTGACGGTGTTTACGATGCGTGTCCCCTCTCCGTAAGGCAAAAAGCTCAGATTGATGACAAGGACATTTCCTACATCGGCTACGCCGGCTCAACATGGGGGCTCTGTTTTAACTGCTCTGACGAAATTATGAGCGACTACGACATACGCTCTGCTCTCGCTCAGGCAATTGATGTTTCCGCACTTCCCCTGCCCTCATACTGCGAAGGCTATGCAGAAGGGCTTGTACCTGAAATATGCCTTGTAGGAAACCGATCCTTCCGTGACTTTGCGGGAAAGGTCACCATGCCTCAGGCTGATTCTCAAAAAGCAAAGGCTTCCCTTGAACAGGGATTTGAAAATCTGGACATACAAAGTGCAAACATAAATATTATCTGCCATGAAAGCTTTGAAGACATTGTCAAATTCATTATTCAGAGCTGGCAGAAATCTCTGGGCGTTCATATCAACTTTGTCCTTGAGCCTCTTGATGAAATCACTCTTGATAAAAGAGTCAAAAACAAAGATTACGATATCGCCTTTGCAAAAATCACTGCGGAAAGTGAAAGCGTTGTAAGCTTCCTCGGAATGTTTACATCATCAGGCACAGGAAACATTTTTGACTTCAAATCAAAAAAATACGATTCTCTCATGGGAATTACCGACGAAACTCTTTCGCAGAGTGAGATTCTTTCAAACTGTGCCGAGGCTGAACAGCATCTTGTTGATATGTCAGTTTTCATTCCTGTTTTCAGCGAGGAAAGCTTCATAGGTCTTGCCGACGGTGTTGAAGGCATTTATTCGGCAGAAGCAGGTACTGTTCCGATCTTCTGCAACGGAACAAGAAAATAGTTCACATAAAATTAAATAAATTGTAAATTTTGCCTAAATCTTAAAAATCTATTAAAAAACTATTGCAAAATTTTTCAAAATAGTGCATAATTTACATTAGCATGTGAAATGCACCACGAAAGGAGATGGTGTCAAAAATGTCTCAGGACACAGAAGTAAAAACAACACAAACAGGCGGTGAAGACATTCCCAAAGCTGTTGCAGAAAGCTCCTACGGCAAAAGATATGTAGGTGCTAAGGAACTCATCACACTGTTCGTTACAGGTGAAGTAAACAAATTCAGCCTTGAAGGTTATTTGTCATACTTCATGCTTAACGTTTTCGGTCTCGACTCAAGAATTATCGCTGCTTTTGCAGTTGCAACTCTTGCGTGGGACATCTTAAACGACTCAATTTTCGCTTACATAGTTGACAGAACAAGAACACGTTTCGGTAAATTTAAGCCGTGGGCTTTTGCGACTATCGGACCTTATGCCATTGCATGTATTGCCCTGTGGATCACCCCTCTGTTTATCGGCGATCAGAACTGGGGTCCTCTTTCATGGCAGAAAATTGCAATATACAGCGTAATATCCATTCTGAAAGAAACGATCGGTACACTGTATAACTGTGCAATTAACGGACTTAACTCGACATATACACCAAGTATCGACGACAAGGCCGCTCTTATTGCCCTTGATAACATCGGTGACTTTGAAAAAGTTCCCAGCTATATAATGGTTGTTCTGCTTGACCTTGCAGCAGTAGGTGCTATCGGCATTTCAGTTGAAAATGTTTACATCTTCATGGGTGCAGGTACACTCCTTATTTCATTTGTGGGTATGTTCGTCAGACTCTGTGTTATCAAGGAACGTGTCGTTCAGGTCGAAGAAAAGCCAAAGCTCAGCGACGGTCTGCGTAACTTCTTCGGTAACAGACTTCAGGTTCTTCTTACTCTTTCAGACATTCTCTCTGCGTTCAGTAACGTAAGCGGTCCCTTCTCAAACATGTTCTGGCTTGACGTTATGGGTTCGGCTTCACTGAAGGTTGTTGCAGGTGTTCCCGCATCTCCCTTGACATACGTTTCATACATGTATCTGCCCAAGTTGAGAAAGAAATTCTCAAGTAAACAGCTTTGGTTCATTTCAAACGCAGTGCCTCAGATAGGTTGGATAATTGCTTTCATCGTAGGTGTCGGAAATCTTGATAACCTTTGGATCATGATGCCTGCACTTATGTTCCAGGAAATGTGCTTCTCATCTGTTTACTCAGTCAAGAAAACTATTCCTCAGCTTATGCAGCAGGAGATCATCGACTACGGTGAATGGAAGACAGGTAAGCGTACTGAGGCTATGACAAGCTTTGTTGCAGGCCTTGCAACTAAAATCGTTTCTCAGATTCAGGACGCTGTTTCAACTGCAGTTGTTTCTTTCATCGGATACGAAGCAGGCGTTGGAGCTGTTCAGTCAATGAAGACAAAACAGGCCATCTTCGCTATGTATTCTATCATCCCCATCGTTCTCGGCGTATTCTCTTACATCCCCATGCTTTTCTATGACCTTGATGAAAAAACAAAAACTATCATGTACCACGAGCTTACAGAACGCCGTGAAAACATCATCAAGAAATCTCAGGAAAATATCATTGAAGGTGCTGTAAAGACTGACGCAGAAGCATAATTCGATAAAGATTTAATCAATTTCCCCGATAAGAGCTCGTCTTATCGGGGATTTTTGCATTTAATTTGCATTTATATAAAAAATATTAAAAAATTAAAGAAATTTTTTTAACAAACTATTGCAAAAATTGTTAAAAAAGTACATAATGTACTTACATACAAAATTCTCTTCGGAAAGGAGATATGTGTACGATGTCTAAAAACACAGAAAACAACACATTGCAACAAACAGAAAACAATGAGATTCCGGCAACCGCCAGCGGCAGCGTTTACGGAAAAAGGTACGTAGGAGCGAAAGAGCTTATCACCTTGTTTGTTACCGGTGAGGTTAACAAGTTCAACCTCGACAGTTATCTTTCCTACTTCATGCTCAACGTTTTCGGCATTGACTCAAGAATCATTGCTGCTTTCGCAGTTGCTACTCTTGCATGGGATATCATCAATGACTCACTTTTTGCTTACATAGTTGACAGAACAAGAACACGTTTCGGTAAATTTAAGCCGTGGGCTTTTGCAACTATCGGACCTTACGCTGTTGCTTGTATGGCACTATGGCTGACTCCTTTGTTTATAGGCGACCAGAACTGGGGTCCCCTCTCTTGGCAGAAAATTACAATTTACTGCGTAATTTCAGTCCTGAAGGAAACTATAGGTACTCTTTATGGCTGTGCAATAGGCGGTCTTAATTCAACTTATACGCCAAGTATTGACGACAAATCCGCCCTTATCGCCCTTGACAACATCGGTGACTTTGAAAAAGTCCCCAGCTATGTAATGGTTGTTCTTCTCGACCTTGCAGCAGTAGGCGCAATCGGTATTTCTGTTGAAAATGTTTATATTTTCATGGGTGCAGGTACACTTCTCATTTCATTCCTCGGTATGTTCGTCAGAATCTGCGTCATTAAAGAACGCGTCGTTCAGGTCGAAGAAAAGCCGAAGCTTGTTGACGGTCTTCGTAACTTCTTCGGCAACAGACTTCAGGTTCTTCTCACTCTTTCAAATATTCTCTCAGCATTCGGTAACGTCAGCGGCCCCTTCTCAAACATGTTCTGGCTTGACGTTATGGGTTCTGCTTCACTTAAAGTTATCACAGGTATTCCCGCATCACCCCTTACTTACATTTCATACATGTACCTGCCGAAACTGAGAAAGAAATTCTCAATGAAAGCCTTGTGGTATATTTCCCGTGCGGTGCCTCAGATTGGTTGGTTTATCGTTTTCGCTATCGGCTTCAACAACCTTGACAATCTGTGGGTTATGATTCCGGCAATTATGTTCCATGAAATGTGTATTTCATCTGTTTACTCAATCGGTAAGATTATTCCCCAGCTTATGGAACAGGAAATCATCGACTACGGTGAATGGAAGACAGGTAAACGTACAGAGGCTATGACAAGCTTCATTTCAAGCCTTGCAACAAAGATCGTTTCTGAAATCCAGAATGCTGTTTCAACTGCAGTTGTTTCCGTTATCGGTTACGAAGCAGGCGTAGGCACAGTTCAGACAATGAAAACAAAGCAGGCTATCTTCGCTATGTATTCTGTTATTCCCATTATCCTCGGTGCGTTCTCTTATATCCCCATGATTTTCTACAATCTGGACGATAAGACAAGAACTGTTATGTACCACGAGCTTACAGAACGCCGTAACAACATCATCAAGAAATCTCAGGAACACGTTAACGAAAACGCTGTAATGGTTAACGAAGAAGCATGATTTAAACCGAAAAATGCTACCTTCCCTTGCATTTCCAAGGGTAGCCTGACTCGGATTGCACGGTAAATTATAATTTATAGTACTAAAAAAGGAGCTGTAAAAAACGAAAGTTTTTTACAGCTCCTCTTCTCATTATTACTTTTTGCGTTTACCGAAGAAGCCTTTCTTTTCTTCGGACTGTGCTCCGTAAACCTCTGCCTGTTTACCGTTCGGACCAAATTCTTCCTGGAACTGACGGATAAGCTCTTTCTGATGAGCTGTAAGATTTTTCGGAACATCAACATTAATTCTTATCATCTGGTCGCCCTTGCCTCTGCCGTTAAGAACAGGAATACCTCTTCCTTTAAGCACAAAAACCTTACCGGGCTGTGTACCTGCCGGTAAATCGTATTTCACCTTACCGTCAAGTGTTTCTACAAGAAGACTGTCACCCAAAACTGCCTGTGCAAAGGAAACAGTAATATTACACCACACATTAAAGCCGTCGCGTTCAAAGAAATGGTGAGGACGGACAAAAACCGCAACCTTAAGGTCTCCTGACGGTCCGCCGTTTGTACCTCTGTTACCTTCGCCTCTTATGTTAATTACCTGCCTGTCATCAATACCTGCAGGGATATTCACCTCAATTGTGGTACGCTTTGAAACTCTTCCGTTTCCGTGACATTTGCTGCAGGGAGAGGAAATGATCCGACCCTTACCGCCGCAACGCGAACACTGTCTTGTTGTTGACATTACACCGAAGGGTGTTCTCTGCTGAACGTTGACCTGACCTCTGCCGCCGCATTCGGAACAGGTTGCGGGACTTGTTCCCTTCTGAGCACCTGAACCGCCGCATTCTGAGCAGGTTTCAACGCGATTTACTTCAACACTTCTTTTACAACCCTTTGCAGCTTCCTCAAAAGAAACAGTAACTCTCGACTGCAAATCTTCACCGCGTCTTGGTGCATTGGGATTTGACTGTTTGCCGCCGCCGAAGCCACCGCCAAAGAAACTGCCGAAAATATCGCCGAGGTCAAAGTCCATGTCTCCGCCGAAGCCGCCGCCAAAGCCGCCGCCTGCGCCCCCTGCACCGTAGTTAGGGTCAACGCCTGCGTGTCCGAACTGGTCATAGCGAGCCTTCTTTGTACTGTCCGACAGAACCTCGTATGCCTCGTTGACTTCCTTGAAGTTTTCCTCGGCAGTTTTATCTCCGGGATTCAGGTCAGGATGGTACTTTTTCGCCATCTTTCTGTATGCTTTTTTTATTTCATCATCTGAAGCACCCTTCTGAACTCCAAGCACCTCATAATAATCTCGTTTATCTGCCAAGTATACCGGCTCCTTACATGCAAGTAGCGAACCAAAATAAATCATTCCGGTTCGTTACTTATAACTTTAAACTAATTGTATCGTACAGTTATGAATAAATCATTAAGAATTATTCAACATCTGTATAATTTGCTTCTGTATATTCTTCTCCGCCGGGATTTGCACCGTCTGCTGCAGCATTTGGATCAAAGCCTTCTGCGCCCTGAGGAGCTGCATTCTTATACATTTTTTCCGAAATCTCGTAGAATTTAGCCTGAAGCTCATCCTGTCTTGACTTGATAAGGTTTATATCTTCACCCTTAAGTGCTTCCTTGAGAGCATCAATTTTCTCGTTAAGAGCAGCCTTATCCTCTTCTGAGAATTTGTCGCCTTCTTCAGAGATAAGCTTTTCACACTGGTAGACCATCTGGTCAGCACCGTTTCTGAGGTCAACCTCTTCACGACGTTTCTTATCTTCCTCTGCGAACTGCTCAGCTTCCTTAACAGCCTTTTCGATATCTTCCTTAGACATATTTGTTGAAGATGTGATTGAAATTGACTGTTCTTTCTGAGTGCCGAGGTCCTTGGCGGAAACGTGAACGATACCGTTAGCGTCGATATCGAATGTTACTTCAATCTGAGGAACACCGCGTCTTGCAGGCATGATACCGTCAAGGTGGAACACACCGAGAGTTTTGTTATCTCTTGCAAATTCACGTTCACCCTGAAGAACATGAACTTCAACTGAAGGCTGATTGTCAACTGCAGTTGAGAAAATCTGGCTCTTCTTTACGGGGATAGTTGTGTTTCTTTCAATAATCTTTGTATTGATGTTACCCATTGTTTCAATACCGAGTGATAAGGGTGTAACGTCAAGAAGAAGAAGTCCCTTAACCTCACCGCCGAGAACACCTGCCTGAATTGCAGCACCCATTGCTACACATTCATCGGGGTTGATGCCCTTGAAGGGTTCTTTTCCGAGATATTTCTGAACAGCTTCCTGAACAGCGGGGATTCTTGAAGAACCGCCGACCATAAGGATTTTGTCGATTTCTGATGTTTTGAGACCTGAGTCAGCAATTGCCTGACGAACGGGACCCATTGTAGCTTCAACAAGCGATGCTGTCATTTCGTTGAACTTTGCTCTTGTAAGAGTCATTTCAAGATGCTTGGGACCTGTTGCATCTGCTGTGATGAAGGGAAGGCTGATCTGTGATGTTGTAACACCTGAAAGCTCGATCTTAGCCTTTTCTGCAGCCTCTTTAAGTCTCTGCATAGCCATTTTATCGCCGCGAAGGTCTACGCCCTGTTCCTTTCTGAATTCATCTGCAAGCCAGTCAATAATTTTCTGGTCGAAATCGTCGCCGCCGAGACGGTTGTTACCTGCTGTTGCAAGAACCTCCTGAACGCCGTCGCCCATCTCGATGATCGAAACGTCGAATGTACCGCCGCCAAGGTCATAAACCATAACCTTCTGGTCGTTTTCTTTATCAATACCGTAAGCGAGAGCTGCTGCTGTAGGCTCGTTGATAATTCTCTTGACTTCAAGACCTGCAATTTTACCTGCGTCCTTTGTTGCCTGACGCTGTGCGTCTGTGAAGTATGCAGGAACAGTAATAACTGCCTCTGTTACTTTTTCACCGATGTAGCTTTCAGCATCATTTTTCAGTTTCTGAAGGATGATTGCCGAAATTTCCTGAGGTGTATATTTTTTGTCGTCAATTGCTACTTTGTAGTCAGAACCCATCTGACGTTTGATTGAGCTGATCGTTCTGTCAGGGTTTGTGATAGCCTGTCTCTTTGCTACCTGTCCTACCATTCTTTCACCGTTTTTGCCGAAGCCTACAACTGAGGGAGTTGTTCTTGCGCCTTCTGCGTTTGCAATAACTACAGGCTCGCCGCCTTCAATAACTGAAACGCATGAATTTGTTGTACCAAGGTCGATACCGATTACTTTTGACATAATATTTGTTCCTCCTAAGGATTGTTTATAATTTGAATATTTTTTCTGTTTTAGTTTGCTACTTTAACAACTGCGTGACGGATAATTCTGTCGCCTAATTTGTAACCCTTGCTGAAAACTTCAGCAATTACGTTTTCACCGAGAGAGTCATCGTCAACATGCATAACACCGCTGTGTATGTTGGGGTCGAATTCTTCGCCTGCCTCGCCGAATTTTTCGGCGCCGTTCTTTGCCAGAATCTCATCAAACTGCTTTGAAATCATCTCAAAGCCTTTGTGAAGATCTTCTGCCGTGCCGTTTTCGTTTGCAAGCGCTCTTTCAAAATTATCTGCAACTGCAAGAAGCTCGCCGATAAGCTGTGCCTTTGTCTCGCCGTAGATTGCATCCTTCTCACGCTGTGAGCGTTTTCTGAAGTTATCATATTCCGCAGCCAGACGAAGCATCTGATTATTTTTTTCCTCAAGCTCTTTTTCAAGCTTTTCAACCTTATCGTTTTTCTTTGCCTTTGCTTCCTTTTTGGATTCTTTCTTAATTTCTTCCTTTTTCTCTTCAGCCACTTTTATTCATCCCTTTCTGCACTGATAATTTCACCGACAAGCTTTGTAAAATATTTTACACTTGGTACAAGTCTTGCGTAATCCATTCGTGTCGGGCCTATAAGTCCGAAGGCTCCCGAAAGGGAATCGGATACGTTATAGGTTGACACTATCATGCTGGAATTTGCAAGAGATGTGTACGGATTTTCCTCGCCGATATAAACATTCAGTCCGTGCTTAGCGGCCGAAAGCACATTCAAAAGTGTATCTCTTTTTGAAAAGAGCTCCATAATGCCTAAAACGTCCGAACTGATTTCACTGTTGCTGAATAATTTATGCTCACCGCCGAGAACTATGTCTGCTCTCATGGCGTCTTTTGCAAGATCTGAAAGTGCCACCACAATGGGGCTCATTGCAAGAGCGTATTCTCCGAGAGATACCACAAGGCTCTGCAAAAGGATATCTGCCATGCTTTTAAGAGGTTTTCCTATGAAATTCTCCTCCGCCATTTTATAGAACACTCGGATAATATCGTCTGTAATATCCGTATCGGTTCTGCAGACCTTGTCCTTTAAAATTCCCGATGAAGTCAGAAGAACGATAATTGCTGTTCTTCTGCTGACAGGAACAAGCTCAACCTTTCTGATGTGAGCACCCTCACTGGTCGGTGTGGTTGTTACCACGGCACAGTCTGTAATATCCGACAGAATAGCTGATGCCTCTTTGAGAAGCTTTTCCGAGTCTCCGAAATGAGTACCCAGCATCATGTCGATTTTTCTTCTCACATCCTCATCAAGGGCTCTTTCACACATCAGTTCATCTACATAATATCTGTAGCCCTTCTGTGTGGGAATTCTGCCCGATGATGTATGAGGCTGTTCAAGAAATCCCATCTCAGACAGCTCTGCCATCTCGTTTCTTACTGTTGCTGAGGAAACGGAAATGTCAAGGCTTTCAAGCAACAGCTTTGAACCTACAGGCTCACCCGTTCTGATATATCTCTCTATAACGGCTGCAAGAATACACTTTTTGCGTTCAGTCATTTCCATCTTCTCACCACCAATCACTACGGCGGTTTAGCACTCGGTGAACGAGAGTGCTAAACCTTACATATAATATACAACTGATGGGAAATAATGTCAATATTTCAAATGTAAACCTTTTGTTAATTAACTTTATCAAACACAAATTTTTCATCGTTTACATTGCAGATATACTTTTCACCCTTCTTAACCGTGCCTTCAAGCATAAGCTCGGAAAGAGCATCTTCAATCTTTGACTGAATCGCACGTCTCAGCGGTCTTGCACCGTAGACAGGGTCAAAGCCCGCATCGGCAATCTTTTTAACCGCATCATCAGAAAAAGCTACTTCAATATCAAGCTTCTGAGTACGTTTTCCCAACGAAGAGAGCATACGCTTTGCAATTTCTTCAATGTCAGCCTGTGTAAGCTGACGGAAAACGATTATATCGTCTATTCTGTTAAGAAACTCAGGTCTGAAGCACTGTTTCAGTTCTCCCATGACAGATTCTTTGATTTTTTCATGTGAAATAACATCTGAGCTTTCTGCCGAGAATCCGAAAGAAGATTTTTTATCTGTAATCAGCTTTGCACCTACGTTAGATGTCATAATAATAACGCAGTTTTTAAAATCCACCTTCCTGCCCTGAGAATCTGTAAGAATACCGTCCTCAAGAATCTGAAGGAGTATATTGAAAACATCGGTGTGTGCCTTTTCAATCTCGTCAAACAGAACCACCGAATAAGGCTTTCTGCGTATAGCCTCCGTAAGCTGACCGCCCTCATCGTAGCCGACATAACCCGGAGGCGAGCCTACAAGACGGGAAACGGTGTGCTTTTCCATATATTCCGACATATCGAAACGAAGCATTGCATTTTCCGAGCCGAACATCGCTTCCGCAAGGGTTTTGCAGAGCTCTGTCTTACCAACACCTGTAGGTCCGAGAAAAATGAATGAGCCTGTAGGTCTTTTCGGGTCTTTAAGACCTGCTCTGCCTCGTCTTATTGCTTTTGAAACAGCCGTTACTGCCTCGTCCTGTCCTACGATTCTCTCATGGAGCACGTCTTCCATACGAAGAAGTCTTTCGCTCTCCTCCTCAGTAAGCTGAGTTACGGGAACTCCTGTCCAGTCTGAAACGATTTCAGCAATTTCCTCGGGAGTTACCTCTGAGCTGAAATCAGAAATTGACTTGCGCCATTTTTCCTTTCTTTCTTCAAGCTCAGATACAAGCTTCTTTTCTTCATCGCGAAGCGCAGCAGCTCTTTCAAAATCCTGATTTGCAACTGCGTTTTCCTTTTCGCCCCTGATTTCCTTGATTTTTTCTTCAGCAGACTTTAAATCATCAGGCGTTGTATATGCCCGAAGCCTTACCTTACTTGCCGCTTCGTCCACAAGGTCGATAGCCTTATCAGGCAAAAATCTGTCACCGATATATCTTGAAGAAAGCTTCACCGCTTCCGTGATTGCTTCCTCTGTGATTTTGATTTTATGATGAGCCTCATATTTATCCTTAAGACCTTTAAGAATCTCTATTGCCTCTTCTTCACCGGGCTCGCCTACCATTACGCTCTGAAAACGCCGCTCAAGTGCCGCGTCTTTTTCGATGTGTTTTCTGTATTCGTCAATAGTCGTTGCACCGATGAGCTGGATTTCGCCCCTCGCAAGTGACGGCTTCAAAATATTTGCGGCATCTACTGCACCCTCTGCCGAGCCTGCACCGATGAGAGTGTGAATCTCATCAATGAAAAGAATCACATCGCCCGCTTTTGTAACCTCATCCATGGCAGTTTTGATTCTTTCCTCAAAGTCACCTCTGTATTTTGTACCTGCAACCATGCCTGTAAGGTCAAGAGTGTACAGTTTCTTATCTTTAAGAAGCTCAGGGACTTCACCTTGAGCTATTTTAAGGGCAAGCCCTTCTGCAATTGCAGTTTTACCTACACCCGGCTCACCGATAAGACAGGGATTGTTTTTCGTTCTTCGCGAGAGAATCTGAATTACTCTCTCAATTTCCTTTTTTCTGCCGATTACGGGGTCAATCTTGTTCTGCCCGGCAAGCTCTGTCAGATTTCTGCCGAACTTTTCAAGAGTGGGAACATTGGATTTTCCTTTATTCTCACCTTTTTTGCCTTCCTCTCTTTTGGGAGAATCGAAGGCTCTGTTGATTTCCGATGCAATATCGTTTGACGAAACACCAAGCTCCGCCATAATGCTCACCGCAAGGCCCTCATTCTCCTTGACGATTGCAAGGAGAATATGCTCCGTTCCCACAAGTGACTGACCGAGAGCCGCTGCCAACGATGCCGAATACTCAACAATATGCTTTGAACGAGGCGTGAAGTCAGAGGGAGTGAGTGATGTGGGAGCACCCGCACCTATACTTATTCTGATGATATCTTCAACCTTCTGCTTTGTTATACCTTTAGATGAAAGGACGCTCGATGCCACGCCGTCAACAGACAAAAGTCCTAAAAGCAGATGCTCGCTGCCTACATAAGCATGACCTAAATCTTCGGCAGACAGCATCGCAGCATTGAGTGCCTCGTTAGCCTTTTCTGTAAAACCTGAAAATTTATACATATTGCTTCCTCCATTTCAAATTAATCTGATTATTATAATATCTCTCTTACTTCCTTTGCTCTTTGTTTATCTCTTTCCTCCGCTGAAAGCTGAGCAGAATTTCTTACATTTACCGTAGCAGGCTGCATATCGGGAATCATTGCATTTATTTTTTCAATATCAACATCAATGATTTTTTCTGCAGCTGCAAGTCTTACAAGAGAAATCAGTTTCATAAATTCGTTCGTTGTCAGCTTTCTCGCAAACTTCAGAATTCCGTATGCTCTGAAAACAGAGTCAAGATAATCTTCATTTGAAAGAAGCTCTTTTCTTGCACTTCTTTCCTGAGCGATGATCTGCTTAACTATTGAATCGAGATTGTAAAGTGCTTCCTTCTCGCTGATTCCGAGAGTAATCTGATTGCTTATCTGATAAATGTCACCGCCCGGCTGACTTCCTTCGCCGTATGCTCCGCGAATTACAAGACCGAGCTTTGAAACTGTAGATGCAAGACGCGATATAAGACCCTGCTTCGTAAGGCAAGGCAGATGAAGCATTACAGATGCCCTCATACCCGTGCCGAGATTTGTGGGACACTGAGTAAGAAAGCCGATCCTTTCATCGAAAGCATAGGGAATCTGTTCGCCTATCTCCCTTTCGATTTTTTCAGCCTTTTCATAAGCTCCGTCAAGGTCAAGACCTGCTGTCATTGCCTGAATTCTCAGATGGTCCTCTTCCTCAAGCATAATGCTTACATCCTCTTCATCCGAGAGAATAAGCGCTCTTGCTTTAGAGGGGCCTGCAAACTCAGGTGAAATCAGATGTCTTTCCGCAAGAGAAACCGTCTGATAAGCAGGTACATTTTCCATTTCGATGAAGCTCATATTTTCATTATGGGACAAAACTGCGTCCCTGATTCTCGAATTGAGTTCTTTTTTCTTATCGCTGTCAAGTCTGAAGGGGAAGGGATATTCCTTGATATTTCTTGCAAAGCGTACTCTTGTGCTGAGCACCACGTCACCTTCGGGACCTGAAACCTTATACCATTTTCCCATAATCATTCAGCCTCCAGTTCTTTGATTTGGTCTCTGATCTCTGCGGCTCTCTCAAAATTCTGCTCTTCGATCGCCGTCTTGATTTCAGCTTTAAGCTCTTCTATAATTTCTTCTTTTGTTTTTTCCTTTACTTCTGCTTTTTCGTCAATTGTCTTAGCGGTTTTTCCGCTGTGCTGAGTTTTGCCGTGAATCCTTCTGATTGAGGGCAGAAGCATTTCATAAAACTTCTCGTAGCAGTCTGCACAACCGATTTTTCCGCTTTTCACGATTTCCTCAAAGCTCATACCGCATTTTTCACAACGCTCTGCCTTTGCGGCAGAAAGCATCGTCTTGGGTTTTGAGAAGAAGTTTCCGAAGAAATCGCCAAGGTCAAAGCCAAAGCCTGAAAATACATCGCCGTAGCCTAATTTCCCCGCACAATCTGCACACAGGTGAAGCTGGGTATACTCACCGTTTACCACACTTTTTATATGAGTTGTTGCCTCATGTTTTCCGCAATTCTGACATAACATAGTTAATTCCTCCTTACATCAATGACAGCAGCATCTGCTTAAAGATTGCTGCTCTTATTTCATCTCTTACACTCTGCGGTGCCGCCCTCAGTGAATTTTCCGAGGTTGCCGCAAGAATCATTTTTGACGCAGAATCGTTCAGCAAATCCTGATAATTAAGATTGTACACATGTGCTCTGCAGGTTTTATCGTCAAGGCTTTTGCCTATTCCGTTCACAACATGCATGAGAACCGTGCCTTTATCGTATTTTGCTCTTGTTATGCGGATATATCCTCCGCCGCCCCGTCTGCTTTCCACTATATAGCCGTGTTCGGGAGTGAACCTTGATGAGATCACATAGTTGATCTGACTCGGTACGCAGCCTAAGGTTTCCGCCATTTCGTTTCGCTGAATTTCGGTAAATCCGTCCCGCTCCAGCATTTCAAGAATCATATTAGCAATAACGTTACTTAAATTCATATTGCTCACTTCCTTATTTTATGAATAGTTTGACTTTGACTTTCTTTGACCTTACATTGACTATTATAATCTTTTTCTGACTTTTCGCAAAGGTCAAAAAAGGTCAAAATCAATATTTCGCACCACGATATCTTAAATTATCTCACGTTTTCTTCATTTTTCTTTAATTTTCTCATTTTTTTAATTTTCTAAGGTCCGACTTTTTTCTGTCTAAAGTCAAAAACTTGATTTTTGTTCAAAAAAAATATATACTATTAATATGTAAAAGGCGGATTGTCGCAAAATTGTGAACAAATCGGAAAAACCTTTTTCTTATTGTTTAAAAAAAGTACATACTATTTTGTTAAAATCAGGTATAATATACTTGTAAACATAATCGTAAACTTTAAAAAGGAGTGTTATTTTATGGCAACGGAAAAAATACTTATCGTAGATGACGATACCAACATCTGTGAGCTTCTCAGACTCTATCT
>CAZDQE010000021.1:0-29041 GCA_964507395.1 uncultured Eubacteriales bacterium
ACTCTTTAATTCCTATTTGTGCTGACGCTTTAGCGGCAGAATGGAGATTAATATGAATCAGGAAAAAATATTATCGTATGTTGACCACACACTTCTCTCACCCTCCGCTACATGGGAAGAGATAAAAAGTATATGTGATGACGGCATAAAATACAAGACCGCATCGGTCTGCATTCCCCCTTGCTACGTAAAAGAAGCAAAAGAATATGTGAAAGACGAGCTTAAAATCTGCACGGTCATCGGTTTCCCCAACGGAGCAAACACAGCCGAGGTCAAAGCCTTTGAAGCTAAAAATGCGATAGAAAACGGCGCTGACGAAATTGACATGGTTATCAATATCGGCAATTTAAAGGACGGACGTTTTGACGACATACTAAACGAAATCAGATTAATAAAATTCGCATGTCAGGATAAAATTCTCAAAGTTATTATTGAAACATGTTTACTTACCGAGGAAGAAAAAGTGAGAATGTGCGAAATCGTATCTCTCGCAGGTGCTGATTTCATCAAGACTTCCACAGGCTTTTCAACAGGCGGCGCAACCTTTGAGGATATTGCCCTTTTCGCAAAGCACGTTGATAAAAAGGTTAAAATCAAGGCTGCAGGCGGCATTAAAACAATGGACGATGCAGAAAAATTTATTTCTCTCGGTGCTGAAAGACTGGGCACCAGCAGAATCGTAAAGCTTGTAAAAGAAGCTCCTGTTGAGGAAGGTACATATTAAGAGCTGTCACTAAATTATATAAAAAACCATAATAAAACGCGGCAGAAGTTCATTTCCGAGCTTCTGCCGCGTTGGTTTTATTTATACTCAGATAGCATTAATGATAAGTTTAGGAATAATTACAAAAAGATAATCATAGAAAACTTTTGCAAGTCTGTAAACAAAGTTACCAATCTGAGCGATACCTGTTGTCAACGGATCTGTGGGAAGAGTTGCAGCATCTGATGCTGAGCCTTCTGTTGTCTTCATAATAGCGTAAGTGTCAACAAGTTTCTTTTCGCCTGTTTCCTGATCTACTGAATATGCGTTGTAAACAAGCTTGCCGCCTTCAATCTCCACAGTTGCGAAGATACCGCCGGGAACATCACGCTGTGAGAAGCAGTTTGCAACGATGTTTGAATCAAATACGCTGTCAAATACGTAGTCATTGATTGCGTATGTTTTTGTACCTGCTGTACCGGGAAGAACATGGCATGTACCCTCGGGGTCAACTGCAAATGTTGTTTCAACACCGTTGAATTCTTCTGTGACATAAGTTACATCTTCAACGAGCTTATCGCCCTTGACCTGATTTGTTCTCATGTAAACGTGGTCATGACCTGCCATTACAAAGTCGATATCAAGTTCGTCAAAGAGAGGAAGAAGCTGTTCTCTCATGATGATCGTGTCAGGCTTGATAAGATTCTTACCTGCTGAATAGAAGGCTCTGTGCATGAGGATGATTTTCCACTGTGCATCTGATGAGTTCATCTCGTTCTTGATCCAGTTTGTCTGCTGAATTGTCATGGGGTACATATCGTTTGTGTTGAGAACAACGATGTGTGCATTGCCGTAATCAAATGCATAGTAAACACCTTCTGCTCTGATACATTCATCGGGAGCATCCATGTTGAACATGCTGTCGAACCAATAGTGGTTAACTTTGTTTGTGATGTTGCCGTCATGGTTACCTACTACGGGAACATGTACAAGTGAAGAATGTGCAAATGAGAACTTTTCAAAGTACCAATCCCATTCTTCCTGTGTGCAGTCGTTTACATAGTCACCAAGGTGTGCAAAGAAGTCTGCATCGGGCATTGTGTCAACTGCAGCCTGTAATGTCATAGCACCTTTAGCAAAGTTTTCCTCATTACCTGCCTGAACGTCAGAAATTGTGATAAACTTGAAGCTGTTATCACCGTCGTCTGTTGTGAATGAGCCTACCTCACTCCAGAGATTCTGAACATCGTCACCGACTCTGTAGTAATACTCTGTGCCTGCTTTAAGAGCTGTGAGCTTTACCTTATGTACATAAATTTCTTTGAAAGCCTCTGTGCTTCCTCTGAATGTTTTTGCACCGTCGAAAGTACCTTTGTACTTTGAAGCTTCAACAAACTGAACTGCAGATGCGCCATCGCTGTCTGTATGCCAGTTAACACCTACGGATGACTCTGAATCCTGAGCCATTGTAACGCTTACGTTCCTGATTTCATCTGACACTTCATAGTCCTTAGCAACTGTATCTGATGTTGCGTAAGCAAGACCTGCACAGCTGAGAACTACGCAAAGTGAAAGAACAAGTGCAATAATCTTTTTCATAATAATCTCCTTTTGTTTTTGCTTGATTTATACTACTTTTACAGTAATACACAACAATATGATACCATTATAACTCAGATTTGTCAACGCAAATGCGTCTGTTGATCTGACTGCTGTAACAGATATCATTCTCTTTTTTCACCACGTAACATCTGTCTGAAGAAGAATCGGGGGTAAAATAATTTCTTCCGTCTTCATCAAAAGCGAACCTGCCGAAAACCTTTTTGTATCCTGCTTTTTCTTCATCACCGACTACGGCTAGATAAGCTGTCATGGGGTCCCATGAGCATCTGCCCTTTTCCGAGCCGTGAGCTTTCATTGCAAGCGCAAGGGCATCGTTTTCATCACCGATCGCTTCAGTACCGCCCGTGATAACGCTTTCCCCTGCCTCAAAGCCGAGATAAGTTATGGGACACGGGAATTTTTCAGCTACTGTTTTTGCTGCTTTTACAGAACGTTCTGAATTGGCAACATTATATTCACGTCCGCCGTTTTCATCCCATTTTCCTGCCATCGTCCAAAGCTTCCCGACTTTTTCTTTGCAAAGCTGTATACCGTTCAAGGGTGAAAATTCATCACCCTCGCTCAGAAGCAGAGCTGCAATTGAATTCTGAAAGCCTACCGCAATAATGTCAGCTTTTTCATCGAGAGAAGAAAGGATTCTTCTGTAAAGCTTTACAGACGTTTCGTAGTTGTCTGAGGATTTGTATGCACCCGATGAATATTCTTCAACCAGCTTATGCTGGTAGCTTTTTTGAGGTGCATCCTTATAATCTACCGCGTTTTTATCCACCGAAACAGGGATGTTTCCCCTACCGTATTGAGTAAGGAACAACTCAACAGAGTAAGGGGAAATTTCCATAAACGCATTAATATTTATACATTTAAGCTCTACCTCTTCTGAATTCAGAAGAAGCTTCAGTGCAACGCAATCATCGCAATCTGTCCACCAGTCGGTATCGAAAATTACGGCACGTTTACCTGTCATCCCGCAAGCAACTCGCTATAACCCTTTGTACCCCAGCTCTTGTAAGCTGTGTCTGAAAGGAATTTGAAGATAGTAGCAAGAACATCGTTTACCTTACTGGGTTCTTCGGGAGCAGCATAAACGCCGATTGCAACAAGTGCATTATAGAGTCTGTCCATTCTGTTCTGACAGTCAACCGTATCAACAACAGTTTCTGTGAGCATAAGCTTACAGTCATCAAGAGCTGCCTGAAGCTCTGCTCTCTGTGCTTCTGTCATTGTTGTATTCTCTGCAAGAGCTGCTTCTGCGTTGGGAATATCACGTCTCTTAAGGTCTCTTGTTATTCTTGAGCCGTTGAACTGAGGATAGTTCTCAGGGTCTGAATGAACATCAAGAATTGTATCATCCTTAAGAAGAACACCTGCAAGGTTGATTACAGAGTCGCTTTTGCCTGTCTTTTCGTGGTCAAGTCCCTGAACATACCATGTGGTTTCCGGAAGATATGATGTTGAAGCGTCAACCACTCTTTCAGGAGAAATATGGTTATGTGTGGGGTCTGTACATACGGGATTCTTTGCAACATAGTCTACGGGAAGTGTTTTGCCAAGGTCAGCAAATGTTGCGAAAAGACTTGTTGAAGCTGAGTGGATAATTTTGTCAGCATTTACTGTAAGAGCACTTGCTCCGATGGGGTAAAGCTGAAGTCCGTATGAGCAGATTGCATGTGCAATACCGCCGTTTTCTTCGCTCATGAAATCGTTGAGGTTTGACTGAAGATTCTTTTGAGCTGTGTTATAGAACTTAACCTTTGTTCTGATTGTATCGTATTCAGAGCCTTTATCCTTAAAATAGATTTCATAACACTCGTCAAAATCATCTTTGGGAATAAGTGCCCAGAAGATCGTGCAGTTACCGACAAGTGTATCCTTTGCACCTGCAAGAACTGAATCAAGAATTGAATCGAGAACATCGTTGGGAAGGATTCTCAATGCAAGGTTTATAAGATATGAATACCATTCGCCTTCAAGAAGTTCGGGAAGAATTTTTGTGTAAAGGAACTCATCATCTTTAAGAAGAGTGTTGTCTGTAAAGATATCACCGAGAATCTTTGAACCGTCAAGAGCTGCGATAACGAAAACGATCTTGTGAACGCTGCCATAGTTATCATAGTAGAGGTCATATCTGCCCGAGTACATTTCAAGCCATGCAGTTACAACTGTACCGCCCATGCTGATAGGAGCAAGGCTTACTTCATCTGCACCTGTCTGCTCTTTAACCATTTCAATGTAATCATTGAGGTCCTCGGCAATCTGAGTAACGTCGCCTGATGAGTTGTATGCGAAGAAATAAAGGTTTTCTTCACCGATTTCCTCACCTACCTCCTGGAAAGGAACTGCACCGTAAACGATATCCTTATGCTCCTGATCCATTTCAGCAATTGAGCAATACTGTCTGTCAACATATGTAGGATAAACGGGGTCGCCGTTAAGGTCACATTCGTTGTACTTGAGTGCTTTACATGCTGCTTTGTAGCCTGCTTCCGATGCGAAATCCTTCTGAGTAAGAAGTGTAAGGAGAACGGGGAAAAGAATTCCGAGAACAAGCTCTTTAACATCAACTGTCAAAGGCCAGCCTGTAATTACATTACCGCTGTCATCAAGAAGGGGGTTACCGTCTTCATCCATGATTACGGTATCAATCTGTGAAATACCGTGAATGATAATGATAGGCACCTGTTCGCCTGATGTGAGGTTGTCTTTTGCTTCTTCAACTGAAGACACTACCTCGATGGGGTCAGTGCTGTCTGCAGCAGTGACCTGTGCCACGATGCCTACGCTGATTGCGAGAACAAGCATTATGGCAATTACTCGTTTGAAAACTTTGTTCATAAAACAAGCCTCCTTATTTTTTATGGAGAAATTGTAACATAATTTATAAAATTTGTCTATACTTTTGAATAAATATTAACATTTCATATATACTTTTTTTCTTGACTTATTCAATAAAGAATTATATAATGAATTTGAATTTCAATTTCAAATTGGTGGTGTACCCGAAATGAAGAAAATTTTACCGTTATTACTTGTTTTTTTGCTGATTTTTACAGGCTGCGGCATGCAGAATGATGAAGAAAAAGAGGACGAAGGAATCAAAATTGTCGCTACTATTTTTCCTCAGTATGATTTTTTGAGAGAAATCACAAAAAACACTGATACCTCTCTTGAGATGCTGATTTCCCCCGGCAAAGAGGTGCACGGCTTTGAAAGCACGCTCTCTGATGTTTCAAAGATAAGCGAATGTGACCTTCTCGTTTATACCGGCTCTGAGGATGACAAATGGATTGAAGATGTACCTCAAAGCGAAAACACACGCCTTGCACTTTGCGACATCATAACGGCTTATGAGGATGAGCATGTCTGGACTTCACCGAAAAATGCAATAATAATCGTTCAGACACTCTGCGACACGCTCTGCAGCATTGATGAAAAAAATGCAGATATTTACAAAGAAAATACATCTTCTTACATTTCGGAGCTTGAAGAGCTTGACAGTGAATTTGAAGATACTATAAAAAAATCCGATACCAAAGCTCTTGTTTTTGCGGAGAGGTTCCCCTTCTTGAATTTTGCGAAGGATTACGGTATTGAATATTATTCGGCATTTGAAGGCTGTTCAACCGAAACCGAGGCAGGAATCAAAACGATCAATTTCCTTGCGGAAAAAGTCAAGGAAGAAAACATTCCCGCAATTTTCACGATTGAGTTTTCCGACGGCGTTGTAGCTGAAAAAATCAGCGAGGAAACAGGTGCCGAAATTCTGCTTTGCCACTCCTGCCACAATGTAACGGAAGAAGAATTTGAAAACGGCGAAACCTATCTGTCACTGATGACACAAAATCTTAAAAATATAAAAACGGCATTACTCAAAAACAACACAGGAGATTAAAATGAGTATTATAAACTGTAAAAATTTAGAACTGGCTTATGACAGCAAGGCTGTTCTGAGCGGTCTTTCCTTCAAATTAAATATGGGCGATTATCTTTGCATAGTCGGTGAAAACGGAAGCGGAAAAAGTACATTGATGAAGGCTCTGCTCGGTCTTATCAAGCCTGTTTCGGGAGAAATCAGCTTCTGCTGCGATTTACACAAAAAAGAAATCGGATATCTTCCTCAGCAGACAGATATCCAGAGAGATTTCCCCGCTTCGGTGCGGGAGGTTGTTCTCTCCGGAACGCTCGGCAAAAGAGGCTTCAAGCCTTTTTATTCCGCAAAGGATAAAGAAAATGCTAAAAACAACATGGCACTTCTGGGAATTTCCGATTTGAAGAAGCAGTCATATCAGGATCTGTCGGGCGGTCAGCAGCAGCGAGTTCTGCTTGCCCGTGCAATGTGCGCTACAACATCTTTGCTTTTACTTGACGAACCTGTGGCAGGACTTGACCCCGTTGTGACGGCGGAAATGTACAAAATCATAAAAGAGCTGAACAAAAAAGGTATCACCGTAATCATGATTTCTCACGATATTTCAGCCGCAACAGAATATGCAAGCCATATTCTTCACCTCCAGCACGGCTCTTTCTTTTTCGGAGAAACGCAGGAATATCTTTTCAGCGACTTCTCTTCAAAATTCATGGGGGGTGGTAACAGATGATGAGCTTTTCCGAGCTTTTTTCAAGCGAATTCATGATAAGCCTTGTAGTAAGGGCATTGATAGTAGGATTTCTTGTTTCTCTCTGCTCCTCACTTTTAGGTGTAAGCCTTGTGCTTAAAAGATTTTCCATGATCGGTGACGGACTTTCACACGTAGGCTTCGGTGCCGTAGCACTTGCCGCCGCGCTCAACATGAGCGATATGAAACTGATTTTTTCAATTCCCATAGTTATTATAACCGCTTTCTTTCTTTTAAGGCTGGGCAGCAACGGAAAAATCAAGGGTGACAGCGCTCTGGCTATCGTGTCAACAGGCGCAGTGGCAATTGGAAGCCTGCTTTTCAATATGTCAGGTCAGAGGAGCACTGACATCTGCAACAGTCTTTTCGGCTCTGCATCGCTTTTCACAATCACCGACATCGACCTTGTTTTAAGCATCGTTTTAAGCATCGCCATTATAATTCTTTTCGTTTTCTTCTACACAAAAATTTTCGCCGTGACCTTTGATGAAAATTTTTCAAAAGCCACGGGAATCAGAACAAACGTATACAACATGCTCATTGCAATTTTAACGGCAGTTACAATCGTTCTCGGCATGAACATGATGGGCTCTCTTATGATTTCTGCTCTTATTGTTTTCCCCGCGATGACCGCAATGCGCGTTTGCAAGACCTTCAAAGGCGTACTTATTACCTCCGCTTCGGTTTCGCTGGTCTGCTTTGTTATCGGATTTTTTGCCGCCTGTATGCTTGGCTGGCAGACAGGCGCTTGCGTTGTTACAGTTAACCTTATTGCCTTTATCCTATTCTGGCTTATCGGTAAATTAAAGCCCAAAAAGTATTGCAATTAAGGGGTAAATGTGATAATATATTAACGACAAATTATAAAAAAGGAGGAAAAATTCATGGCAATTTTTCAGAAAATCGCAGCAGTAATTATCGCTGCACTCACAACATTGGCAAACGTTACAGGTCATTTCGGACTTGAAGTAACATCTGATGACTACAAAACTTATAAGAATGTTATCCTCATGATCGGTGACGGTATGGGTGAGAATCATCTTGAGAGTTCTAAACTTGCTCTCGGCATTGAAGAACTTAACATGGAAACAATGGCCGTCAGAGGTCAGTCAAAGACAAACTCTCTTTTCGGCATAACAACTGACTCAGCCGCAGGCGCATCTGCTCTTGCATGCGGTATCAGAAACTTCAACGGCATGATTTCAACATACGGTCTTGATCCTTTAAGCGTATTTGCAAATCCCAAAACCGTTACAGAAATCGCTAAAGACATGGGTAAAGCAACAGGTGTCGTAACAACTGACTACACAACAGGTGCAACTCCCGGAGCATTCAGTGCACATACCTATTCAAGAGATAATGACGTTATCATCACAGAGCAACAGCTCGCATCTGACATTGACCTTATCTGGGGCGGTTTTACAGGTATTATAAACGAGGAAATTGCCGCAGCAAACGGCTTTACTTACATTGACACAGCAACAGAGCTCGCAGAGTTTGACGGCTCAACAAAATCTTTCGGACAGTTTAATTTTGATGACCTCAAATACATCACAAACAACTACGATACTCCTCACCTTGAAACACTTACAGAAAAAGCTATTGATGTTCTTTCACAGGATGAAGACGGTTTCTTCCTCATGATCGAAGGTGCTTGCATTGATAAGCACTCACACTCAAATGACATTGAAAACATGTATAAGAGTTTTCAGGAATTCGACAACGCAATCGGAGTTGCTCTTGATTTCGCAGCAGAAGACGGCGAAACTCTTGTTATCGTTACTGCTGACCATGAAACAGGCGGTATCACATACGATGCCGAAAACAATTCTTACTACTACACAACAGGCAGCCACACAAACGCTAACGTTCCTTTCTTTGTATCTGAAAGTGATGCAGGCTTCATTAACGGCGCTGCTTACCAGAACAGACACATCGGCACTCAGATAGGACTTATCCTCGGTGCAGAAAAAGGCTCATTCCCCTGCGCAAAATAAGTAAACCGAGAAAGCGGAACCGAGCTGCGGTTCCGCTTTTGATTTTGAAAAGAGGTTAATTATATGGATTACAAAATGAAAATTGCAGGCATTGACCGGTCGCTTCCCCTTTGTGAGGTTACAGAGGATTTGTATATCGGTGCATTTATACTTTTCGGCAACGCAAAGCTCACTGAGGCTTGTGCAAGGGACCTTCTCAAAAAGGCTCCCGAATATGACTATGTTATCACCGCAGAGGCAAAGGGTATTCCCCTCGCCCACGAAATGGCAAGACAGCACGACGATGACACCTACTTTGTTGCAAGAAAATACCCCAAGCTTTACATGAGCGGTATTTTTGATGTTGAAGTAAAATCAATCACAACAGACAAGGTTCAGCACCTTTATCTCGACACTGCAGAAGCAGATAAAATGAAGGGCAAAAGAGTGCTTATCGTTGACGATGTTATTTCAACAGGCGAATCACTCTGGGCGATCGAAAAGCTTGTAAATAAGGCAGGCGGTGAGATCGTCGGCAGAATGGCTGTTTTAGCCGAAGGCTCTGCCGCTGACAGAGATGATATAATTTATCTTGAAAAGCTTCCCCTTTTCAACCCTGACGGAACAATTAAATACTGATAAATAAAATCATAACCGACAAAGATGTTAAATCTCTGTCGGTTATTTTTTGCCTTTTATTTTGTCCCAATACTCTTTTGCTGCTTGTTCGTTCTTGTTTTCTCCGGGAACGTAGTATGTTTTATTCTTAAGAACATCAGGAAGATACTGCTGAGGTATCCAGTGATTCGGATAATCGTGGGGATAATTATAAAACTGTCCTTTATTTTGGTTATCCTCGCCGTCAAAATGCTTGTTCTGAAGTGTTCTGGGAACAGGTCCTGAAATGCCGTTTCGCAAATCCTCCGCTGCCATATCGTAAGCGATATGAGCAGAATTGGATTTGGGACTGTTACAAACAAGAACCACTGCATCTGCAAGCGGTATTCTCGCTTCGGGAAGTCCTACCATAAGAGCAGAATCTACCGCCGCTTTTACAATCGGGATTATCATGGGGTACGCCAAGCCCACATCCTCACAGGCGCATACAAGAAGCCTTCTGCAGGCTGAGGGCAAGTCCCCTGCCTCTAAAAGCCTTGCAAGATAGTGAAGCGCCGCATCAGGGTCTGAGCCCCGCATGGATTTCTGAAAAGCTGAGAGGATATCGTAATGCTGATCTCCCTCTCTGTCATATTTCATTGCGCTTTTCTGAGTAAGCTCTTTCACTTTTTCAAGAGTGATTTCCCTTTTGCCGTCCTTAAGCCTTGTTGAAAGAACGCTGAGTTCAACTGTGTTTATCGCCTTTCTCACATCGCCGCCGCAGCCTGAGGAAATCCATTTTACCGCTTCTTCTGCTACTTCTACCGTTTCACCAAGATGCTCCTCATAAAGATTGTATGCGCGTTTTACCGCAAGCAGGATATCTTCCGCTTCAACTGACT
Organism: uncultured Eubacteriales bacterium; assembly: GCA_964507395.1. Lineage (GTDB taxonomy): Bacteria > Bacillota > Clostridia > Oscillospirales > Acutalibacteraceae > SIG575. The sequence goes on from CAZDQE010000021.1 coordinate 10,415, forward strand.
TGAATTCAAACACAGTTGAGCGGCTGAGAATTGCGTTATAAACATAAAAATACGGATTTTCCGTTGTTGATGCGATAAGAGTTATTGAGCCATTCTCGATATATTCAAGAAGTGACTGCTGCTGTTTTTTATTGAAATACTGAATTTCATCAAGATACAGCACAACGCCGTTTGGGCTCTGAAAAGTGTCAAGACTTGAAACAATTTCCTTGATATCGGATATTGACGCGTTGGTACCGTTGAGTTTACAGAAACGGCGGTTTGTGTTTTTGGCAATAATCTCCGCAAGAGTTGTTTTGCCGACTCCCGACGGGCCGTAGAAAATAAGGTTCGGAATATTCCCGCTTTCTAGAATATTCCTCAGTGCCTTTCCTTCATCAAGCAAGTGGTGCTGACCTACCATATCTTCAATTGTCTGTGGTCTTATCATATCCGCAAGCGGTGAGGACATGGTGGCACCCCCTTAAAATTACATTAATGCCTGAGAAAAAATTATATTCGTCAGGTAATAAATTGCCAGTCCCAACAGAAATGTGTTCAGGATAGTTGTTCCGCCCTTTGCGTAAATGTAAGTATAATATGCGGAAAGATTCGGCACAACCGATTTAATTTTTGCAATCGTCGCTTTGATGTGATTCAGATAAATCTTATTTGCTGAGAAGCCTGCTACAATATTCACTGCAACAAGAAGCACACTCATCAAAACCATGAGCATAACTTCCGTCTGATGGCTCTGAATACCGTCTATAATAAGCTCGCTGTACTGCACATATAAAGCATCCTCTGCTGTTCCCTGCGCAAAAGCAGTGTAGTTTTCCATAAAGAATTTCATAGCCTCGCCACACGCAGTCATAAAGAATGTCATCATAAAGCAATTGATTGCCAGAATAACTCCCGCAAAGGCAAAGCCTGCTTTATATATTTTTCTGAAGAAAAACCAATAAGGTCCGAGGAGGAATGCGAAAAAATTAAATTTAGGTCTTCTGTGGTTTATTTTTGCATCAAGGAAGGTTTTGATATAGCTTTCCTTTCTGTTCTGAATAAAGCACGCAGCCTCTTTTACTGTTACCGTTTTTTCCTCATCAATAAAATCATTGTCATTTACCGGCTGACCTTCAATGAAAACAGGGGCTGTTTTCGGTCCTTCAAACTGTTCACGCATTTCCGGAATCAGAACTGCACCGCAATCTGTACAGACAAAGGCTCTCTTTTTATTTTCAGCTCCGCATTCGGGACAGACAGAAACGTCTTTTTCCTCAGTCTTTTCTTTTGATTCAGTTGTCTCTTCTGCTTTGGTTTCCTGCTTTGTCTTTTCCCAGACAAAGCCTTCCCCGTGCAGATGCTCGTTTGTGCAACGACCGTTTTCATCATAACAGCTTCTGTGATGAGGTGCTCCGCAATCGGGACATACAACTACCTCGTCATTCTCTTTGAAAACTTCGCCGCAAACGGGACATTTTTCATTTTCATATCTCATGATTTTTTACCTTGCTTTTTACTTATATTTTCTTTGTCGCCCGTAAGAATATAAGACAGGCTCCACAGAATGAGCGATGCAAAAAGTATTACCATAAACACCCACGCAGAGGAAAGATTGAGTGCATACACTTTTGTAATAAAGCTTATGGCGGGAATATTAAAAAGTGAACCGAGAGTTACATTCCCTGCAACTATGGGAGATGCAAAATTATTAAAGGACACCATCATTCCGATAAGCGAAGCAATACCGCAGGCACCTAAAACCATCTGTGTTTTCTTCGCGTTTGACACAATTGATACAATACATGCCGCAAGAGCAATAACGAGAGTTACAACAAAGAAAACTGCAGCCGTTTTTAGATAGGGAATTATAGGCTCAGCTGCAGAACTCATTTCAGTATCTCCCGAAAAAAGTTCTTTAAAATCAACGCCGAAGCTCTTAAGCTGATTATAAAGAGCATAAAGGCTGTAATAATCCTCTGTCATTCCCGTATCTGCTGCATCTGTCAGATTACCGCCGAGAAGAGAGTTTACAATATCATAACCCATAATCTGATAAATCCAGTGAAAAAGCGGTGTGAAGATTGCAACGGGAATTACAGCAAAAGATAACAGAGCTGAAACTATTCTGTCAACTATTTTCATAAGTTATACCTTACTTTCAATCTTTCAATTTATTTAGCAGGCTTCCATGAGGAGTTAAGTCCTACCGTTCTGTTGATTACAAGGTTATCCTCAGTGCTGTCTTTATCAACACAGAAGTAGCCCTGACGCATGAACTGGAACATATCCCCCTCTTTAATGCCCTTAAGTCCGCCCTCAAGAACGCTGTCCTTGAGAACAACAAGTGATTCGGGATTGAGATTATCCTTGAAGCTTCCCTTTGATTCGTCAGAGGGATTCTCAACATTGAAAAGTCTGTCATAAAGACGGACTTCTGCTTTAACGCAGTCATCAGCGCTTACCCAATGAAGTGTACCCTTGACTTTTCTGCCGTCAGGTGTTTCACCGCCGCGGCTTTCAGGGTCATAAGTACAGTGAAGGCAAGTAACGTTGCCGTCCTCGTCTGTTTCATAGCTGTTGCATGTGATGTAATATGCGCTCTTGAGTCTTACTTCATTTCCTGGGAAGAGTCTGAAATATTTCTTCACAGGCTCTGCCATAAAGTCATCCTGTTCAACATAAAGGTTTCTAGAGAATGTAACCTTTCTCTTGCCGAGTTCAGGCTTATCGGGATTGTTTTCAACCTCGATTTCTTCTGTCTGTCCCTCGGGATAGTTATCAATAACAACCTTGAGAGGACGGAGAACCGCCATTGCTCTGGGAGCTTCTCTGTTAAGCTCATCTCTTACGCAAGCTTCAAGAAGACCGTAGTCAACAACGCTGTAAGCCTTTGAAACACCGATTTTGTTACAGAATTCACGGATTGCCGCTGCAGGATAACCGCGTCTTCTCATGCCGCTGAGAGTTGCCATACGGGGGTCGTTCCAACCGCTGACAATTCCGTCATTTACAAGTGCAAGACACTTTCTCTTACTTGTAAGTGAATAGTTGAGATTAAGTCTTGCAAACTCAATCTGTCTGGGAGGCTCTTCAAGACCTAATTCTTTTAAGAACCAGTCATAAAGAGGTCTGTGGTTTTCAAATTCAAGTGAGCAGAGTGAATGAGTAACCTTTTCTGCTGCATCTGAAAGAGGATGAGCAAAGTCATACATGGGATATACACACCATTTGTCACCTGTCTGGTGGTGTGAAACATGAGCGATTCTGTAAATTACAGGGTCACGCATGTTGATATTGGGCGATGCCATGTCAATTTTTGCACGAAGAACTCTTGCACCGTCGGGGAATTCACCCGCAGTCATTCTTCTGAACAAATCAAGGTTTTCTTCAATTGAACGGTTTCTGTAGGGGCTTTCCTTGCCGGGCTCTGTGAGAGTTCCTCTGTATTCACGCATTTCATCTGCTGTAAGGTCGCAGACGAAGGCCTTGCCCATTTCGATAAGCTTCACTGCACAGTCGTAGATGAAATCAAAGTAGCTTGATGCATAGTAGCAATCGTTCCACTTGAAGCCAAGCCATTCGATATCTTCCTTGATAGCGTCAACATACTCCATGTCTTCCTTGCTGGGGTTTGTATCGTCAAGACGAAGATTGCAAAGGCCGCCGTATTTCTTCGCGGTTGTGAAGTTTATGCAGATAGCCTTTGCATGACCGATATGGAGATATCCGTTAGGCTCGGGAGGAAAACGGGTCTGCACGCGTGAATAAACGCCGTCCTCAAGGTCTTTATCAATAAAATCATGGATAAAGTTTGAAACTTTTTCGGTTTTGTTTTCTTCGATAATTTCTGCCATTATATTCAAGTCCTTTCTATTAAAGGGATTCTATACATTCGTCAATTCTTGCCATTACTTTTTCTGTGCCGAGAAGCTGCATGATAGAGTAAAGGTCAGGAGTATTTTTTCTTGATGTCATTGCGATTCTGATAACTGTCGAAACATCACCTACATGGCCTTTGAACGCATCGGGATTTTTCTTATACTCCTTAACATTGGGAGTAAAGCCGAGTCCCTCGCACATATCTTTGATACGGCTGAACCATGTGTCCTTATCGTCAGACCCGTTGTAAGTGTTTTTATATGTTTCAAGAATATTCTTTGCATCCTCTGCTGAAATGTTTTCAGGCATTTCGTAATCGGGAGTGTAAATAGCATCGTAGAAATAGCTTACATAATCCCTGACCTCGTCAAAGCAAGCGATGTCTTTTCTCGGCTTCGGTGTTTCGCGGTCAATGTTCAGTATAGCTGTGCTGTAAGCAACATCTTCCGTAAGCACATCATAAAATTGTTTATCGTATTTTTCTGCCCATTCTGCAGTGTAGGAGTAAACCTGCTCTGCTTTCATGAGAGAAATAATATTCTTTGAAACATCGTTCAGCTTCACCATGTCAAACAGTGCGCCTGAAACGCTCATCTTTTTGAGATTAAAGGGGAATTCTGAAATATCAGCATCTTTATTTATCTTTCTCCAGTCCTCAAAGTTTGAGTTTGCAAGAGTCATAATATATTCATTTACGCTTTCCTTCGGATATCCCTTTTCCTGATAGAAGGTAACTGCCGCTTCAGGGTCTTTACGTTTTGAAAGCTTTCTCTTACCGCCGTTTTCTTCTTTCATGATAGGTGCTACATGGGCATATTTCGGAACCTTATAGCCACAGACCTTGAAAAGCTGAATGTGAAGAGGAACGGAAGAGATCCACTCGTCGCCTCTGATAACATGAGTAGTTCTCATAAAATGGTCGTCTACTGCATGAGCGAAATGGTATGTGGGAATTCCGTCTGTTTTGAGAAGAACGACATCCTGAATATTTTCGGGCATTTCAATTTTGCCCTTGATCATATCGTCAAATGTGATTCTCTTGTCTTCACTGCCGGGAGATCTGAGACGCAGTGTATAAGTTCTGCCTTCCTCAACAAGTGCCTTCTGCTCCTCAAAAGTCAGGTCACGGCACTTTGCCCATTTGCCGTAATAGCCTTTATTATCGCATTTTTCTGTTTCCTGTTGTTCACGAAGCTCAGTGAGTTCATCTTCTGTGCAGAAGCAGGGATAAGCAAGTCCTTGTTCGACAAGACGTTTTGCAACTGCGTGATAAATTTCTTTTCTGTGACTCTGGTAGTAGGGTCCGTAATCGCCTTTCTCAACGCCCTCGTCAACAACGCCTTCGTCTGCAATTACATCGAAAGCCTTAAGTCCGCCGAGCATAACCTCAATTGCGCCCTCAATTTTTCTTTTCCGGTCTGTATCCTCAACTCTGACATAGAAAATGCCGTCAGTTGTTTTTGCTGTTTTATACGCAATCGTTCCTGTAAACAAGTTACCGAAATGAAGAAAGCCTGTGGGGCTTGGAGCAAGTCTTGTGACTCTTACACCCTCTTTAAGATTTCTTTGAGGAAATCTTTCTTCCAAATCTTCCGGTGTTTGTGTGACATCTCCGAAAAGGAGTTCTGCAAGTTTAATGTTATCTGTCAAAGGTAATCTCTCCCCAATTATAGTTACATTACATTATGACAGAAAAGTCAAATTTTTTCAAGGGGAATTTCAATGTTTTTTGCGAATATCAGTTTTTTTCAAAAAACTATTGACAATAGATTTCTATGGTGTATAATATAACTGTGATAGCACAGATATCACAGTTGCCGTTTACAACACATAAACCATACTTAAAGGAGGCGAAATGAATTGATAACCATTGACTACAAAAGTCGGCTGCCTGTTTATGAGCAGATCAAAAACCAGCTGATGACTCTCATTCAGCTTGAAGTTCTCAAAACTGACCAGCAGCTGCCCTCAATACGCTCCCTTTCCTCCGAAACAGGAGTTAACGTCAACACTGTAAAGCGCGCAATACAGGACTTAGAGGAAATGGGAATTATCTATTCTGTCCCCGGCAAAGGCAGTTTTGTAAGCGAAAATGCTTTTGCGAACACAAGAATCAAAGAAAAAGCGATTGAAGAAATCCGCCACGTAATTGTTTCTGCCATTCCTAAGGGCATTACAAAAGAGGATATGACAGAAGTAATTGAAAAAATTTTCACGGAGGTAAAATAAGGTATGATTGAAATTAACAACGTTACGAAAAAGTTCGGCGATTTTACCGCAATTGAAAACATGTCCTTCAAGGTTGACAACGGTTCGATCTACGGCCTTGTGGGATATAACGGAGCAGGTAAAACGACCTTACTTAAAACTATTGCTGACGTTTACAGAGCAAACGGCGGTACGATTACCATTGACGGCAAAAAGATTGCAGACTCAGCAAAGGATAAAGAAAAAATCTTCTATGTGCCTGATGATATTTATTTCGTTGCAAACTCCACAATGGACAAGATGGCAAAATTCTACGCAGGCTTTTATCCTAAATTCAATTACGAAACTTATAACAAATTAGTCGAGGTTTTCGGACTTAATCCAAAGAAAAGACTCAACGGATTTTCAAAGGGTATGCAAAGACAGGCTGAAATGGTGCTTGCAATGTCAACAAGGCCTGAAATCCTTCTCCTTGACGAAAGCTTTGACGGTCTTGACCCTGCAAAAAGAGCGTTGATGCGTGAACTGATTATCGAATACGCAAACGAAACAGGCGCATCGGTTATTATTTCCTCACACAATCTGCACGAGCTTGAAAACATGTGCGACCATGTGGGACTTATCAACGGCAAAAATCTTGTTATCAACGCATCTGTTGACGACATGAGCGCAAGCGTATGCAAGTTCAGAATTATCTTTAACGACAAGCGTGACAAGGAAGATTTTGCAGGCTTTGACATTAAGGACTTCAACCGTGACGGCAAGATTATCACAATGATAATCGCAGGAGATTACGAAGAAACAGAACAAAAGCTCAGCGATATGGCTCCCCTGCTCCTTGAAAAATATCCGCTGACACTTGAAGAAATATTCCTGAATGAAATGGAGGAGAAGAACTATGACATTACAAAAATTTTCTGATAAATCTTTCAGTTCAATGTTTAAAACAAGGCTGAAAAGTGCAGTATTCTTCCCGATCGTGGGAATGATCATTCTTGCATTTTTTGTTGTAGGTTATCCTTTCTCCGAGGTTGTTCACCTTAACAATCCTGCTCAGTACGGCTACATGGATTATGTCAGCATTGAAAATGTGCGGTATATCCTTTTCGGTGACGTGTCACCTTATTATGGAGATTTCCCCAGTTATTCAGTTTTAATGTATATGACAGTTATAATTGCGGCTATACTCTGTGCAATTATGGTATTCAAGGATCTATCCAACAAGAAAACCGCAAACGTATACTATTCCCTCGGTTTTTCAAGAAGCAGTCTTTTTGCTTCCACTTACCTTGCAGGTGCGGTTTCGATCCTCGGAATGATACTCGTTCCCTTTTCACTTTCTTTTATCATTAACAGCTTTGCATTCGGAATTTCAAAGCAACTGATTTCAGCCTGTATTTTCACAGTTTCCTGCCTTTGCAATGTATCGCTCATTGCCTACACACTTTCCACAATTGCAATGAGCCTTTCGGGAATGTTTGTTGAGGGTGCGTTCTTCTCGTTTTTCCTCAATGCAGTTTCACCTATTTTCGCATTCTCTTCATGTATGTTCAGCGACGGTCTTTTAACCGGCGGCGGATTTGTTGAAGCTAACAGCTATTACTACGCCACATTTGAAAACAGCTTTGTGTCTGCATTTTTAGGTAAGATTTCATTTCTCAATGCTCTCTCCCACAGTGCAACAGAGGTAGAAAGACTGGGATGCTGCCTCTACACATCTGACATTGACGGTATCAGAGACTACCTTTCTGTTGAAAACTGGACAACACCTTCATTCGTTCCCCTGCTTGTATGGTCATTTGTCCTTGCGGGAATTATTGCTCTTTCAGTTTTCGTTTTCAACCGCAAGAAAGCAGAGAACATCGGATTTTTCGCATCAAGCCCCATTCTCTACAGACTTTTCTTCGGAACACTGATCGTAGGTTTTTCATCACTTGGTTGTATGTCGGGCAGAACGATAACAAAAGGTCTGACATGGCTTTATATTCTCATTATCCTTGCAATATGCCTTGCAGTCACTGCAATTCTTACACTTATTCTGACGAAGCTTTCAAGAATGAAATTCAAGAAGGAATTCAGAGCTTTCGGAATTTATTCACTTGCGGTCGTACTCTTTTCTCTTGTTTTCTCAACAGGCTTCTTCGGCTATCAGAACAGACTTCCTGCAGTTGAAAAAGTGGCAAGTGTCATGATTACAGGATTTTCCCCTGCGTATGACGAAGGCTATTACTACAGCACTGAGATTTACGGTGTAGACTACGAAGCTGCTGACCCGATAACTATGGGAGCCTTCGATTATTACGGGGATTTCACATTCACTTCAAAGGCTGATATTACAAACATTCAGGAATTGCAGAAGGGTCTTATTGAAGCTGACAACATCAAGTTATCTCAGACTTACAGAGAAACAAAAATCGGTGTAAAAATCAACGTGGTTTACACGCTTAAAAACGGCAAGACAATCAGCAGGTCTTATTACAAAATCACTCCCGAACTGATTGATAAATACATCACCTACAAGGGTGTTTCCGAAGAGATAAAACTCGGTCTGATTGATGACGTTAATTATATGATTTCAAGCGTCAATGACAATGATGACTATTACAGCGATTATGTTTTCGAGGAATTCTTTACTGTTTTCTCAAACGATTTTACAACTGCACACAAAGTAGATTTAACGAGCGTACAGTTGTACGGCTTACTTTCAGCATACACGATGGACGTTGAAAATCTCACTGCCAAACAGCTTCTCGCCCCTGACGAAAAGTCACTCGGCGCTATTGCAATAAGAGAAGACTGGAATGTTTTAGGTTCCTATGACGAAAGCACAGACAGCGAAACAATTAAGGGTAAGGGTTCTGAACTCGAATACGGAACATTTAACTCCTACAACCATGATCCTTACAACGGCGACGGTTATATAGTAATAAACGAAAATATGGTAAACACTGTAAAATGGGCAAAAGAAGTAGGAATTTACAAATACTTTGCAAACGATTATGAAACCAAAATCGGAAGTATTGAAGTTACGCACAACAACTCCTCTGCAATAAAACTCAGTTTTGCCACCGAAAATAATTACAATCTGTTGTTCCACGCAAAATCTTTCCGCTACAATGACACATACTCTGTGATTTATTTCGGTACACGCCTTGTAGGTTCACATTATGTAACCGGTCTCACAGAGGACGAAATCAGATATCTTCGCGAAAACGCTTATCCCCGCTACCTGACAACAGAAACAGGATATTTCATAAGATTCGCAACTAATGAAGCAGAGCCCCTTTATTCAACTGTATTCATTCCCGACAGCAAGCTTACAACCGAGCTTAAAGCAAAACTTGCCGTAACCAACGAAACAGATCTGGATTATAAGGACGATGTAACATCAGTAGGAGTTGAACAACAAATACAACACGTCGGAGTAACAACGCATTACATGCCTGCCGAATAATCAAAAAAAAGATACAACCAACACATTTTTCTGTGTTGGTTGTATTTTTTAGTTTGTTTCTATTACTTTACGTGCGATTTTTTCATCAACGAAATCGAACATCATTGTGCCGTAATGTTCGCCTTTTTTTAGCGGAAGGTTTAAAAACTTCCTGTTGATATAACCTGCATTGAAAACAGGAATAAAAGGAATTCCTGCGGTTGAAAAATAATTGAGGATAAAGTTTTCTTTATGCTTTCCGCTGTTTTCAAGCAACGGTTTTACTGACTTTTCCCACTTTGCTTTTCTTGTCAGATTGTATCTGTCCTGAACGGTGACAGTGTCAGTTCCGTTCGGTGAAAAATCGGACGAGTGCGTTTTTTTCTTGTCCCCGTGGTCGGGCATTGTTGTAAAGTCAAGTCCTGATTTTTCAAGGTTTGCATCAGTTCTTCTGACGAGAACAATTTTGCCTCGTACCTCGCCCAATGCGGGAATTTTATTTTCAAGATACCATTTATCGGGATTTGTTTTTATGAAATTTTCATAAAGCAGGTCAAGGCATTTTGCGCTATCCTCACCTTTATCCATTTTGAAAAATATCAGAATGGTTTCCGAGGGATTCTCAGCGAGGAACAAAAGCATGTCACCTATTACCTTTTCAAGTGTCAGACTTTTGCCGAAACGGCTTTCACGGCATTTGCAGAAAGAGTGCATAAGGTTCATTCCGTCAACTCTGATATCAAATACTCTTACACCGATTCTGAGCTGCCGTGAAATGTTCTTATTCTGACAGCTTGAAAAAGGGGAAAACTGACAAAACTGCGTACTGCTGTCGTGTGAACCGGGGATGTTGATGTCTTTCAAAGACACCTCATCCCCTATGTTTTTCATCCAATTATGTAAGTGCATAAACATTCTGTCCTTTATCCGCATACATAAACTGTGGGTAGAGCGGATTAGAAGTAATTGTTGCCTGTTCTTCACTTGAGAGCAGATATATTATAAAATCACTGTAGGTTGAATTAAACTGACAGGCAATATGAGGCGCATCCTTGACAAACCATGTATAGTCAGGATATGTACAGGTTGACGCATCAATTATTTTATCAGCAGAAACGTATTTGCCCGCTTCAACATCAAGTGTTTTTCCGATATCAGAAACGGTTGCTCCGCCTGCCATAAGTGCAGTTTCAAGAACGCCGTCACCCTGTGTTTCTGACCTTTCGTAAACAGGTACGCAGGGAGAGTTATAGTTTGAAACATAGGCAATCTTCATGCCGTTTTTAACTGCATTGTCAAGCATTGAATCGCGGTTTTTCATCATCTGCTGAAGCTTATCTGCTTTCTCAATCAGCTTTGCGTATTTTTCTTCTTCACCCTCGAAGCAATATTTTTTTGCTGCTTCGTATTCTTCGGGAAGAACAAGCGCCCACAGCACGGGCATCGATGCGAAATTCGGTTTAAGCACATCTTCAAAAGCACCTTCCTTCAGACCGTCAACCAGAAGTCCTGCAAGACCGCCTGCAAGGTAGCCGATTCCTGAATAGCGGAGAATCAGCATAAGTGTTTCCATTTCTTCGCCTGCAAGGTCTGCAATGAAATTCAGAGCAGAATTGGCTGTCATCTTTATTTTACCCTGAAGAATATCGCTGACAACGTAAGCACCGTTTACTGTTGAGCAAAGGAATACACAGTTGTTGATTTTATCTGTGCCGTACTCAGTCATGTAAGCTACTGTTTCAACGCCGCCCATACTGCAGCAGACAATATTCACCTTATCTGAACCTGACTCTTTAAGTGCAAGCTCAACCATGTCATTGAGTCCGTCAGCGTTGTCAAAGGGGTCAAGACGCCAGTCGTAATAATAGAAATATGTGTTATCCTCACCGAATTCTTCCATACAGCTTTTGACAACTCCGTCCTCTGCTGATGCAGTTTCGGGAGCTTCGGTAAATCTCTCATAATTTCCTGCTGAAAGAGGATATTCGTTATCTGTTGAAACGTTGTAAACCGATTCACCGTTTTCATCACAGGAATAGCCCTTGAGAAGATTTGACGCATAACTGAAAATCATTGATGTTAAGCCGTCTGTATCCATAGTAAGCACTGTTTTCAGAAGTCCCCACACAAGTGTAAACACAATCTCGCCTGCGTTGATATCACCGAGAGTCGACCTTTCGTTCTCTGTGCCCTTGTCAATGACGAGCCCTGCAAAATTCATGCCTGAAACTACAACCGTCGGCGTTTTTGCTTCTTTTGCAGATGTGCCGTAAACTGACACTGAAAGAGTAAATGCAATTAAAATTGCAAGAAGTACGGAAATAAACTTTTTCATAATTTCCTCCTTAATGACGATAAGGCTTCGGCAAAAAGCCGAAGCCTTTCTGTTGATTAAAGATTTCTGATGTCTTCCTTGCTGACAAGCTTAACGCCGTTTGTTTCAAGGATTTTCATTGCCTTGTTGTTATCCTCAACGCGTACAACAACATAAGCATACTGCTTTGAAATCGTTATGAAAGCATACATATATTCAACGTTGATGCCGTTTGTATAAAGAAGCTCCATAACTCTTGAAAGACTGCCCGGCTCGTCAGTAATTGCAACGCCGACAACCTCTGTGATCGATACGATGCAATCATTTTCTTTAAGAGCCTTCTTTGCTTTTTCTTCATCGCTTACGATAAGACGGAGAATACCGAAATCCTTTGTGTCTGCAATTGACATTGCGCGGATGTCAATGTTTTCCTTAGCAAGAATGTGTGTAATCTCACCGAGAGCTCCTGCTTTGTTTTCAACGAAAATTGATAACTGATTAATAGTCATTGCCGTAGCCTCCTTTATTTCTTTCTGTTATCTATAACACGCTTTGCTTTTCCTTCTGAACGGGCAATTGTATTGGGTGCAACGAGTTTAACATCTGCCGCAACACCGAGAAGTGATTTAAGTCCTTCTTCAATTGCGTGCTCTGCTTTTGAAATTTCAGTAACCGTGTCTGAGAAGAGTTTGTCTGTCATTTCAACCTGAACTTCAATTGTATCAAGGTTATTGACTCTGTCAACAACAATCTGATAGTTAGGTGCATATCCCATATTAAGAAGAACTGTTTCAATCTGTGAGGGGAATACGTTAACGCCTCTGATAATAAGCATATCGTCTGTTCTGCCCATGGGCTTTGACATTTTAACAAATGTTCTGCCGCAGGAACATTCTTTGTGTGAAAGAACTGCGATATCTCTTGTTCTGTAACGGATAAGGGGGAATGCTTCCTTTGTGATACAAGTGAACACGATTTCACCGGGCTCGCCGTCAGGTACGGGAAGTCCTGTGTCGGGGTCAAGCGCTTCGATGATGAAATGGTCCTCGTTTACGTGCATGCCTGTCTGCTCTGAACACTCGTAAGCAACACCGGGTCCCATGATTTCAGTAAGACCGTAAACGTCGTATGCTTTGATATTAAGCTTTTCTTCAAGCTGAAGACGCATTTCCTGTGTCCAGGGCTCTGCACCGAAGATACCCGCTTTAACAGGAAGTTTTGCGGTATCAATACCCTGCTTCTCCATAGTTTCAGCAATATACATAGCGTAAGAGGGAGTACAGCAAATAACATCTGAACCGAAGTCCTGAAGTATTGTGATCTGACGTGCCGTATTACCGCTTGAAACGGGAATTGCCATAGCACCCATTTTTGTAGCACCGCCATGGAACCCGAAACCGCCTGTAAAAAGGCCGTAGCCGTAAGAAACATGAATTTTCCATGATTTATCTGCACCTACTGCTGCAAGCTGACGTGCACAGATATCATCCCAGATATCAAGGTCCTTTGCTGTGTAGCCTGCAACAATCTGCTTACCTGTTGTACCGCTTGATGCGTGAACTCTTACAACCTCATCCATGTCGCATGCAAAAAGACCGTAAGGGTATGTATCTCTCAGGTCCTGCTTACATGTAAAAGGAAGCTTTCTCAAATCATCAACTGATTTGATATCCTCGGGTTTCACACCTGCTTCGTCCATTTTTGCTCTGTAAAAAGGCACCTTTTCGTAAACCCTTTTAACTGTGTTTACAAGACGTTCGTTCTGCCACTCTGCGATTTGCTCGCGGGAGGCTGTTTCAATTTCTTCCTGCCAATACTTCATTTGTCTTCATCTCTTTTCTTTTTAATACAAATTTAATAATCATAACCAAGTTTAAGTGCTTTCTTGTTAAGCTCAATAAACTTAGGTTTAACCGATTCTTCAAGTGCTTTTTCCCACTTTTCATAATCAATGTGGAAATATTTTGCAAGTCTGCCCATGAGGACAACATTAACTGCCTTTGATGAGCCTGCTTCCACTGCAAGAGAAAGCGCATCAAGAGCATCAATATCAAGACCTTTTGCAGAAAGCTCATCAAGAATGTTTTCAGGATAAGCCGCCGCACCTGTAATTACAGGCATAGGGTCAATCTGCTGAGTGTTTACAATAAGCTTACCGCCTTTTTTAAGGCAATGCGCCCATCTTGCACCCTCAAGCTTTTCAAACGAAATCACAAAATCCGCTTCGCCCTCTTCGATAACAGGAGAATAAACCTTATCACCAAATCTGACATAAGTCACAACAGAACCGCCGCGCTGGCTCATGCCGTGAACCTCTGAAACTTTTACGTCATAGCCCTCATTCATAAGAACTCTGCCGAGAAGCTTACTTGCGAGAAGTGAACCCTGACCGCCGACACCGACGATCATAATGCTTTTTGTTTCCATTTAAATCACTCCTCCCCTTTTATTGCATCAAATGCACAAAGCTGTTCGCAAACTCCGCAGCCTACACAGAGAGTTTCGTCAATGTGTGCTTTTTTATCGTGCATACTGATTGCGGGGCAACCCAGCTTCATGCACTTTTTACAGCTCTTACATTTATCTGTATCAACCTTAACAGGTTTCTTCGGTTTGACATATTTAAGAAGAACGCAGGGTCTTCTTGAAATAATAACCGAAGGCTCCTCTGCTTCAAGCTCTTCCTTAACTGCTTTATCACATTCCGGAAGATTGTAGGGGTCAACTACTCTGACTCTGTTTATACCGATTGCACGGCAGAAGGATTCAAGGTCAATTTTTGATGCAGGATCTCCCTTGATGGTGTAGCCTGTTGTGGGATTCTGCTGATGACCTGTCATGCCTGTAATTGAGTTGTCAAGAATAATAACTGTTGAATTTGATGCGTTATATGCAATATTTACAAGACCCGTCATGCCTGAGTGCATAAACGTTGAGTCACCGATAACCGCAACAGATCTTTTCTCACCCTTTTCGCCCATAGCTTTATTAAAGCCGTGAAGTCCCGAAATTGATGCACCCATACAAAGAGTTGTATCAATTGCACCAAGGGGAAGCTGTGCACCGAGAGTATAGCAGCCGATATCACCGCTGACCGTTACCTTATTCTTTGAAAGAGTGTAGAACATACCTCTGTGAGGACAGCCTGCACACATTACGGGAGGACGGATGGGAAGCGCAGTATCGGGAGAAATGCTCTCCTTCTTCTCAACTCCGAGAACCTCTGCAATAGTTTTCTGCGAATATTCTCCGATGTTTGTAAAGAGATTCTTTCCCTCAACCTCAATGCCGTTGTTTCTGCAGTGAGTTTCAATAATTCCGTCAAGCTCTTCAATGACAATAAGCTTTTTTACCTTGCTTGCAAAATCCTTGATTTTCTCTACGGGCAAGGGATGTACCATTCCGATTTTGAGGACACTGACTTCCCCGCCGAAAATTTCTTTTACATACTGGTATGATGCGCCTGACGTAATAATACCTAGGTCCGTTCCGCCCATTTCCGCTTTGTTGAACTCATCGCTTTCGGAAATCTCTTTGCGGAGAAGCTCTGTTCTCTCCTCAACAAAGGGATGACGCTTTTTAGCATTACCCGGCATCATGACATACTTGCCGATATTTTTTTCGTATTCTTTATCTGCAATTTCTGCTCTTTCCGAAATTTCAACGATGCTCTGTGAATGAGCAATTCTTGTACACATACGGAGAATTACGGGAGTATCGTATTTTTCCGAAATTTCAAAAGCTCTCTTTGTAAACTCAAGGCTTTCCTTTGAATCTGCCGGCTCAAGCATTGGAACCTTTGCGGCGATTGCATAATGACGTGAATCCTGCTCGTTCTGAGATGAATGCATTCCGG
Organism: uncultured Eubacteriales bacterium; assembly: GCA_964507395.1. GTDB lineage: Bacteria > Bacillota > Clostridia > Oscillospirales > Acutalibacteraceae > SIG575. Next base: position 26,087 of record CAZDQE010000021.1, read on the forward strand.
GGTCGTCTGCAACACAGATTACAAGACCGCCGTTTACGCCTGTGTAAGACATTGTAAAAAGCGGGTCTGCCGCAACGTTAAGACCTACGTGCTTCATTGCGCATGCGCTTCTTTTTCCGCCGAGAGATGCACCGAAGGCTACCTCCATTGCAACCTTTTCATTCGGTGCCCATTCGCAATAAATTTCATTATATTCGCTTGCAAATTCCGTGATTTCCGTACTGGGTGTACCCGGATAACTCGAAACCACACCGCAGCCTGCCTCATAAAGGCCTCTGGCAACTGCTGCATTGCCTATCATAATCTCTTTCAATCATTATCCCTCATTTCTCTTGTCAACAATTCTTCTTGCTTTACCCTCGTATCTTTTGATTGAACGGGGAGCTACAAGCGATACCTTTGCACTGATACCGAGAACTGTTTTCAGCTTTGCTACTGCAAGGTTTCTCAGTTCTTCAAGCTTTGCGTAATTTTCAAGAAGTGACGCATCGTTGATTTCAATTCTGACCTCAAGATAATCTGTGTAATTCTTTCTTGTAAGAACAAGCTCGTAGTGAGGTGAAATTCCGTCAATCTGAGCAAGTACACTTTCAATCTGCGATGGGAACACATTAACACCGCGGATTTTGAGCATATCGTCTGCTCTGCCGCCGACTTTGTCCATTCTGCAATGTGTTCTTCCGCACTTACATGTATCGTAATTAAGCTTTGTAATATCCTTTGTTCTGTAGCGGAGCATGGGGATACCCTCTTTTGTGAGAGTTGTTACAACAAGCTCCCCTTCTTCTCCCGCTCCGAGCTTTTCACCTGTTTCACTGTTGATGATTTCAGGAAGGAAATGGTCCTCTGCAAAGTGGAGACCGTCTCTTTCAACACATTCGCCTGAAACACCCGGTCCCATAAGCTCGCTCATGCCGTAGTTGTCAGTTGAGAAAAGTCCGAAACCTTTTTCAATCTTGTCACGAAGCTCCATTGTGCATCCCTCAGAACCGAAAAGTCCGATTCTCAGCTTCAGTTCATCGTTTGTAATGCCCATGTCGTGAGCAACCTCGCTCATATACATGGCGTATGACGGCGTGCTGATGAGAACTGTCGTTCCGAAATCCTTGAGAAGCATTGCCTGCTTTTCTGTATTACCGCTTGAAACGGGAATAACTGCACAGCCTAATTTTTCAAGACCGTAGTGAAGTCCCAGTGCTCCCGTGAAAAGTCCGTAGCCGAAGGAAATCTGTGCCACGTCTTCATCCGTAACACCGACTGCCGCTGAAAGACGTGCAACACAGTCACTCCAGTTATTTATATCATTTCTTGTATAGCCTACAACGGTAGGCTTACCTGTTGTTCCGCTTGATGCGTGAATACGGACAATATCCTTCATCTTTGCACCGAAAAGACCGTAGGGATAGTTATCTCTGATATCATCCTTTGTTGTAAAGGGTATGTACTGAATATCTGAAAGGCTTTTGATTTTCTCTGCAGTTACACCTGCTTTACCGAGTCTTTCAGCGTAAAACGGTACATTCCTGATACTGTAATCGACTATCCGTTTAAGTCTTTCAAGCTGAAGCTCATCTATCTGCTTCCTTGACATCGTTTCGATGTCTTTCTGAAAAAAGTTTTCTTTCATTTCACGTTTCCTTCTTTATTTTTGTTTGAGCATATGCTTGCTCTTTACCTTAACCTCTTCATCGTAACATTCAAACATTTTATCAACCTTATTTTTATCAACAGTTTTCTGAGTGAGAAGGCTGACAACAGGCACTACCACGAAACCGACAAGCATTGCAAGAACACCTGCATTAATCGGTGACTGAAGAAGCTCGGGGAAAATACTCTTGCATGTCATATTGAGAACCATAATTCCCGCACCTACAACAAAATTCACATAAACCGCTGCCTTTGTTGTCTTTTTCCAATAAAGACCGAAAAGGAAAGGAGCAAGGAACGCACCTGCAAGTGCACCCCATGAAATACCCATAAGCTGTGCAATAAAAGTAACAGAAGATTTCGCCTGAATAACCGCAATTACTGCTGACACAATAATAAAGAATACTACGAACAATCTCATTATAGACAATTTTGACTTTTCTTTCAAGCCGTTTTTACTGAGAGGCTCAATAAAATCAAGAGTAATTGTTGAGCTTGATGTAAGAACAAGTGATGAAAGCGTTGACATTGATGCCGAAAGCACAAGAATTACAACAATTGCAATAAGTATTTCAGGCAAGTCGCTGAGCATTGCGGGAATAATACTGTCATAGATAACTGCTCCTTCTGCTGAATACTCGATTTTGTCGCCGAAGAGTCTGCCGAAACCGCCGAGGAAATAACATCCGCCTGCAACGATAAGAGCAAAAACAGTTGAAACAACAGTACCTGTTTTGATTGACCTTTCATCTTTGATTGCGTAAAATTTACCAACCATCTGAGGAAGTCCCCATGTGCCGAGAGAGGTCAGAATGACAACTCCTATAAGATTTACAAGGTCAGGTCCGAAGAAGGACGTAAATGCACCTGCCTGTTCTGAGTTTTCAGCAGAAATCAGCGAAAGAGCTTCAACAGCCTCTGTAAAGCCGCCCTGAGTTTTAAGAACAGCCAGCACAACAGCAATAATACCGAAAATCATTATAATACCCTGAATGAGGTCATTTACTGCAGTTGCCATATATCCGCCTACAACTACATAGATACCCGTAAGCGCAGCCATCGCAACGACACAGACAGTATAGTCGATGTTGAAAGCCATACCGAAAAGTCTTGAAAGTCCGTTGAAAAGCGATGCGGTATAAGGAATGAGGAAAATGAAAACAAGCACTGATGCAAAAATCTTAAGTGCTTTACTGTCAAAACGGTTTCCGAAAAATTCGGGCATCGTTTTACTTGAAAGATGCTGTGTCATAACCCTTGTTCTTCTGCCTAAAGCGTTCCATGCAAAAAGGGAACCGATAAAAGCAT
>CAZDQE010000021.1:29051-34752 GCA_964507395.1 uncultured Eubacteriales bacterium
CCGTATTTCCAGCCGAACTGACCAGCGTATCCGACAAAAATAACAGCAGAGAAATACGATGTTCCGTAGCTGAAAGCCGTAAGCCACGGGCCGACGCTTCTGCCGCCGAGAACGAAGCCGTTAACATCTGTTGCCGAACGGCGGCAATAAAATCCTACGCCGACCATGACCGCAACAAAAACTACAAGAAACAATACTTTTACTAACATTTTGTTCATCTCCATTTTTTATTGACTTATTATGCAAAACGATGTAAAATTAACATCGTGGAGTAAAGAAAGAAGGATAAACATGATTATTGATTTTCACACTCACATTTTTCCTGACAAAATAGCAGCAGCAACAGTTGAAAAGCTTAAAAGCTATCTCTGCGATGCCGGCGAAGAATGTGCCGCATATACTGACGGAACGCTGTCTTCTCTCAAAGCTTCTATGAAGACGTCGGGTGTTGATACGAGCGTTATTCTGCCTGTAGTGACAAACCCGAAGCAGTTTGACAGCATCAACAGATTTTCTGCCGAAACTGACGGCAAAGACGGAATTATCGCTTTCGGCGGAATACATCCCGATAACGAAAATCCCGAGGAAAAACTTGATTTCATTAAATCCCTCGGTCTTAAAGGAATCAAGCTTCATCCCGATTATCAGGGCACATACGTAAATGATGAAAAATATATAAGAATCATCAGATATGCTGAAAAAATCGACCTTATCACACTAATCCACGCAGGATACGACGTTCTTTCCCCCGATAACATTCACTGCACACCTGACAGAGCTCTTGACATGCTAAAAAAAGTTGAGGCTAAGGAAAACAATAAAATTATTCTCGCTCATCTCGGCGGATACAAGGGGGCTGATGAAAGCTTTGAAAAGCTTTGCGGTCAGAACGTATGGCTTGATACAAGCTATGTTCTTAATAAAATACCTTCCGCGCTTCTTGTTAAAATGTTTGAGAAGCACGGCTTTGACAGGCTTCTTTTTGCAAGCGACTCGCCGTGGGGCGACCAGAAAAGCTTTGTTGAAACTTTAAAGGCTCTTGACATTTCAGAAAAAAACAAACAAAAGATTTTCTGTAAAAATGCTGAACGCTTACTCGCTTTAAGCCTTTAAAACATCATGGTAATAAAGCTATTATAACAGAGTAACATTAAAATATCAAGTCTTTATGAGGTTTTAGGATGACACATATTCAGGAAAAGCTTTTTTTAGTTTGCGATGAGAAATACAAGGCTTTCAATTCAAAGCTGATACCGAATATTTCCCGTGATGTTCAAATCGGCGTCAGAGTACCCGACATCCGCCGCATTGCGAAGGAAATCAGAAACACTGAGGAAGCCAAAAATTTTCTTAATGCACTTCCTCACAAATATTTTGAAGAAAACAACCTTCACGGATATCTGCTTGAAGACATAAAAGATTTTGACGAAGCGATTGCTCTTACAGAAAAATTTCTGCCCTTCATTGACAACTGGGCAACCTGCGACACAATAAGTCCGAAGGTATTCAAAAAAAATCTTCCCGCTTTGTATGACAAAATTAAAGTCTGGCTCATGTCAGATGATACATACACAATCCGCTTCGGCGTGAATATGCTGATGAAATTTTTTCTCGATGAAAATTTCAGCGCTGAGGTTCTCAGACTCGTTGCAGAAATAAAAAGCGAAGAATATTACGTAAACATGGTAAGAGCATGGTTTTTTGCAACAGCCATGGCTAAACAAAGAGAACAAACTCTCCCCTATCTGAGAGATAAAAAATTAGACAAACTGACTCACAACAAAACTATTCAGAAATGCACAGAAAGCTACAGAATTTCAAAAGAAGATAAAAAAATACTCAAGGAGATGAAACTATGAAAATTCAAATTGACAAAAGCACTAAAAAATTCCCTGTATTCATCGGTACCATCGGCTTATTGGCGGCAATAGCACTGCTCGTTTTACAGCTAAATCTGGTTGCTGTTGTAAACGCAGCTTACCTGATGATCGCGGCACTGGTTATATTCTTAGGTGTGATCATAAAGAAAAAACTGTATCTGCCCATGCTTGCAGGCTACGGGCTTTCCCTCCTCGGAATTATTACATATTTCGTTGTCCGGGGCGCAGACGCAGGCTTCGGCGCTTTCACATCAGGTCTTGCAGGCTTTTCCTCTGAAGCAAATTCACTCCTTACGGGCGAAGGAAATTTCTTAACAAGACTTTGCGGCAACCTTCTTATTGCTCTTCCTGTAATTCTTCTCGGAATTCTTCTTTATATCTTTGCAAAAAACGGAAAGAAGATTCTGTCAAAAATATCCTCATTTTTCCTTGTGATTTTCTCGGTAGTGTTTCTGCTCACAATGAATCTCCGCTCAGAGCCTAACACCGAAAGACTCTGGGAAGGTCATGATGACTACCTCAAAGGTGTTGACAAAAACAAAACAAAAGAAAATTCACCTAATGTTCTTTTCATTCTCATGGACGATTTGGGTTACGGCGATATTTCCTTAAACGGTGCAATTTATGACACTCCCAACATTGACTCGATCGGTGAGGAAGGCGCTGAGCTTACAAACTTCTATTCAAGCTATTCTGTATGCTCACCTGCACGTTTTGCGGCTTTAACAGGCAGATATCCTTACAGAGGTTATGCTGACAATGTAATTTATCCGACCGTCAATACAATTTCTCCCTTTGCATCAACGCGGCTTTTCAACTCAATCGAAATGGGTGCAAACGTTGACGGCATGCTGGGCGACGAAATCACAATTGCAGAAGTTTTCAAAGCAGCAGGATATTCAACAGGTGCTTTCGGCAAATGGCATCTTGGCGATTACGGCGAATATCTTCCCACAAATCAGGGCTTTGACTATTTCTACGGCAGTCACCATGTAAACGACATGACTCCCTTCTACCATGTAACGGAAGAAAACGGCGAATGGGAAATCGTACACGGAACTGATGAACTCAAAGACCAGAAGGATGCCACAAAGCTTATCCATGAAGAAATAACAGAGTGGGTCACAGACACAGTAACATCTTCCGACGAGCCTTTCTTCGCCTACTATGCATCTCCCTGGCCTCATGCTCCCGTATATGTAGGTGACGAATTTGACGGTGCAACAGGTATGGGCACTTATGCTGACTGCGTAACTGAATTTGACTATTACTTAGGCGAGCTTTTCAATACACTTGAAGAATTGGGTGAGCTTGATAACACGATCATTATCTTCACAAGCGACAACGGCCCCGCTCTTCAGGGTTCTACAAACGAGCTCAGAGGCGGAAAATATCTTGCTTACGAAGGCGGTCAGAAGGTTCCCTTCCTCATCCGATGGGATAACGGTGATGTTTTTGAAAAAGGTTCAAGCTTTGACGAAAGTGCAACACTTGTTGACCTTTTCCCCACGCTTATACAGATGTGCGGTATTACAGGCAGCGGCGAAGAAAACTATCTGCCTGCTGACAGAGAAATTGACGGAACATCAATGCTTCCGATTTTCAAAGAAGAGACACCAATCCACACAAGCGAAAATCCCATTCTTCACATGAAGCGTGAAAAATTAAAAGCGATTCAATATGCTGTTCCTACAGACGCTCTTCTTACCGAATATTCCGATTATGACTTTGACGTTCTCAAAAACAACGACTATGTTCAGTTCAAATATTTCAGGAATATCCAGAACGACAACTCTGCTTTCTTTGACAAATTCCGTAAGAACTGGCTTCATATTCTTACTGATGACAGCGGTGAAAACTATAACAGAGCAAATGTTTATCCCACGGTTGCCGAAGAAATGAACGAGAAAATGAGCGAGATTATGGCAGCATTCCAATCAAACAGAAGAGGTATAAAATAATGCCTCCTCTGTCTATTATGATTAAACCTGCATCGAGCCTTTGCAACCTTAACTGCAGATATTGCTTCTACCATGATGTTGCAGAAAACAGAGAAGAAAAAAATCTCGGAATCATGAAAAGTGAAACTGCAGAAAATCTGATCACATCAGCTCTTGCGTTTGCTGACGGCTGCTCTGTTGCATTTGCTTTTCAAGGCGGTGAGCCGCTCATTGCAGGCAAAAAGTATTTTGAAAATTTCGTCTCACTCGTTGAAAAATACAACAGTAAGAATTCCGAAATTTTCTACTCAGTCCAGACAAACGGCTTACTTGTTGACGGGGAATGGGCAGAGTTTTTCACAAAAAACAGGTTTCTGGTGGGACTCAGTCTTGACGGCGACAGAGAAGCAAACAAATTCCGCATTGACAACGAGGGACAAAGCAGATTTTTCCAAACGCTTACTGCGGCAAAAATACTTGAAAGCAAGAAAACCGAATTCAATATTCTTTCTGTTGTGACAGGCGTAAATGCCGTAAGAATTGATAAAATTTATTCTTATTTCAAGCAGAAAGGCTTCAGATATCTGCAATTTATCCCCTGCTTAAGACCTTTCGGAAGCAATGAAAAATCAGAGCTTTACATGACAAACGAGGATTATGAATATTTTCTCATTCATGCCTTTAATCTGTATGTAAAAGACTTTGTAAGAAATGAGTATGTGAGCATAAGACAGTTCGATAATTATGTACGGCTTTATCTCGGTGACAGAGCAGAACAGTGCGGTATGTGCGGTCACTGCACTCATCAGTTCGTCTGTGAGGGAAACGGCAATATATACCCTTGCGACTTTTACTGCACAGATGAATGGCTGTTGGGCAACATAAATGAATCTTCACTTGAAAGCATGGCGAATTCCGAAAAAGCAAAAGAGTTTATCAGAGAAAGCTTGCCTGTGCCCGAAAAGTGCAAAAAATGCCCGTATTACGGTCTTTGCCGTGCAGGCGGATGCAAGCGAAGCCGTGAAGATACAGACTACTGCGAAGCGTACAAAGGCTTTTTTAAGGCATGCTTGCCTTTATTCAGAATGTTCGGGAAGTGATTACTTGATAAAACTTGACTCAAGACTTAAAACGGCAGCCGAGGAAGTAAGAAAAGGCAAAAAAGTCGTCGACATCGGCACTGACCATGCGTACTTACCCGCCTATCTTATTGAAAACGGCATTTGCCCCTCTGCAATTGCGGCAGACATCGGGAAAGGCCCTCTTGAAAATGCACGAAAAGTTGTTTCCGCATCTGAGGAATTGTCAGAAAAAATTGAACTTCGTTTGTCCGACGGTCTTGAAAAAATCTCTCCCGAAGAAGCTGAGGACATTGTAATTGCGGGAATGGGCGGAATTCTGATTTCCGAAATTCTCACAAAGGCACCGTGGGTAAAAGATGAAACAAAAAGGCTTATTCTCCAGCCCATGTCGCATGCAGAGGATGTGAGAAAACATCTCTGTGAAAATGGCTTTGAGATTATAACAGAGCGTGCTTCAACTGACGGTAAGCACAACTATATTCTGATTGTAGCCGAGTTCAGAAATAAAGAAAATGATAAAGATGAAGCGTTTTACTACAAAGGTCTGATTCAGCATGACACATCAGAGGAAGCACAAAAATATCATCAGACACGAATGAAAAGTCTTATCAAAAAAAGAGATGCCCTTAAAAATGCAGGACAGGACACAAGCGAAATCGGAAAAATAATAAACGGATAAATTTTTTGCCACGCAAAGTCGAAACTTTGCGTGGCTTTTTGATTTAAAGGATTTTAAGTTTAAAGACCCATGTCAAAGATTACTGCATATTCGTAAACTGTACCGTCATCTGTTGTGATA
>CAZDQE010000022.1:0-34057 GCA_964507395.1 uncultured Eubacteriales bacterium
TTATCTTCTAATGTTGCTGTTCTGGCTACAACCGCAACTGCAAATGATAGAGTGATTAAAGATTTACAAAAGCAGTTTAACGAGGATGTTTTTGTCTCTCGAGGACCATTGTCCAGAAAATCTCTGCATATTCAAGTCCTTGATTTGCAAAATAAGGTTGATAGATATGCATGGCTTTTGGAAAATCTGAATAAAATCCCCGGTACGGGTATTATATATTGTCTGACACAGAGGGATTGCGATTATTTAGCTGATTTTTTAATTAAAAATAATATATCGGCTATGTCATATTATTCAAAAAGCCAGGATTTGGAACAAACTAATGAAGAAGCATTGGAAAGGTTTAAAAACAACAAAATTAAGGCGATTGTTGCGACGGTTAAGCTTGGTATGGGATATGATAAAGATGATATATCTTTTGTTATCCACTACCAATCACCATCAAATATTGTGGCATATTATCAGCAAATCGGAAGAGCCGGAAGAAATATAGATGATGCATATATTTTTTTAATGTCCGGCAAAGAGGACGAAGATATAAATAACTATTTTATTGATACTGCATTTCCTACAAGATATGAAGCGGAAAAAGTTATCAGCAGTATAGAAAGTCGTGACGGAAGTAAGAAAAGCGAAATCGTCAATGATGTAAATGCACGAATCGGTAGAATCGAGAAGACACTATCCTTCTTAGAGAATGAAGGATTTATTCGGAAAGATAAATTGTATTATAGGACTCCAAAAGCTTTTGTTTATGATGATAAGCACTATGATTCGGTTACTAACATTAAAAAAGCTGAACTTGGACAAATGAAGCAGCTTATAGAAACAAGTGATTGTTACAGCAAGTTTTGTGTTAATTGTTTAGATGATAAAACCGCTGAAAATTGTGGTAAATGCTCTAATTGTACAGGTAAAGATATAATAGATGGGTTATCAATATCTTTAAAGTCAAGAGAAAAAGCGGCTGAATATATTAATGCTTTGATTTTGGAAATCGAGCCAAGAAAAAAATGGCCTAATAGTAAGAAAATAGAGCATATTATAGAAAAAGGAATTTGTCTTTCTAAATATGGTGACCCCGGATATGGTCAAATGGTTAAAGAAGGCAAGTATTTAAACAAAGAGCAATTTTGTGATGAATTGGTTGCTAAAGCGGCAAATGTTTTGAAAGAACGCATAGATTTAACCGGATATGCAATAACCAACGTATCTTCGCTTAGAAGTAATCTTGTGGCGGATTTTGCCCAAAGACTGGCTACTAAACTGGGGCTAAAATATGTCGACTTGTTAGAAAAATCAGTTGCAAGTCCGCAAAAGGAAATGGAAAACAGTACATATCAGTGCAACAATGCTTTAAATTCTTTTTGTGTTAAAGAGCGTAATTCTATACCTCAAAAACTGATTTTGGTTGATGATATTGTTGATTCTAAATGGACATTAACGGTTTGCGGATATTTGCTTATGGAAGCTGGTTGCGAGCAGGTTATACCATTTGCATTAGCGGATAGCAGCAGTAAGGAGTAGTTATGAATAAAAATTCAGAAGCAATAGTGATTTTTTGTAGTCATTTATGCACCGCTGCAGATATCAAGCCATTAGAACCTAAAGAGTGGGGAGAGCTTGCTTCGCTTTTGTTTTCTAAAGGGTTGGAGCCTAATGATTTGTTGCTTTTCAGTAAATCTGATTTTTTAGAAAAGTTAGAAGTAGATGAAATGATGGCAAGCAGATATTTGCGACTTTTGGAAAGAAGCGGTAGTATAAGTTTTGAGATCTCTAAATATGAAAATATGGGTATTATGATTACAACGCGAGCTGAAAATAATTACCCAAGGTTATTAAAACAAAAATTAGGTAATAATTGTCCGCCAATTTTCTATGCCGCCGGTAATGTTGAACTTTTAAATAAGCGGTCTGTTGGTTTTGTAGGTTCTCGAACTGTTAATGACGATGACATTGGTTTTACTCAAAACACCGTATCAAAAGTACTGCAAAAGGGCTACGGCATCGTTACGGGTGGTGCCAAGGGAATTGATACAACATCCACACAAACAGCATTAGATAATAACGGCTTTGTTATAGAATATTTAGCTGATTCTATGATGCAAAAAATGCGAAAGGCAGATATAGTGAAATCTATTAATAGAGGTAATTTGTTGTTATTATCTGCTTCAAGCCCGACCGCGGGATTTAATGTAGGGTTTGCTATGATGAGAAATAAATACATCTATTCTCAAAGTGATGCAACTATTATCATAAAAACTGATAAAAACAAGGGTGGCACTTGGAATGGAGCAATCGAAAACCTAAAAAAGGGTTGGTGTACCGAGTATTGTCGCAATATCGAATATCCCGGAAATTTAGAACTTATAAAAATGGGTGCAATTCCGATAGATGAAAATTGGGATGGAACTATAACCAAAACTGAATTTGATAAGTCCAAAGTCAAATCCATCCAAAGTGAAGTAAAAAAACATAATGGTGTTCAATTGAGTTTTTTTGATTAATTATATCTAAAACTGCTGTTTTTATAATGGCAGTTTTTTATTTATCAAGAAACATATTTATTTTTCTTGATAATAATTTTTGCCTGCAAAATTTGATGTCAAATTGATGTGTGTTTTTTTGTATAAAGCTTACAGCAAAATTGCTATATGGTCTATGTTTAACATGAACCACCCCATAGTTGCACCCATAATTGAAGTGCCGAAACATAAGTAAAATAGGCACTTTTGAGGTTTCAAAAAATTTTATGGTTTTCTCTTGACATTTACCCCTGCCGCAGCAGATACAATCTCGCAGTTTCTGAAAGACTCAAAAACCTCACCTGCTGATTACGATTTGATTCTCACGGGAGATTTAGGCTTTGTCGGAAGCGAGCTTCTTCTGAAGCTTCTCAAAAAAGACCATGATATTGATATTTCTTCCGTTCACAACGATTGCGGAAAAATGATGTTTTACCGTGAGGAACAGGATGTTCATGCAGGCGGTTCAGGATGCGGATGCTCCGCAAGTATTCTCAACTCCCTGATTTACAGACAACTGTCCGAAAAAGAACTGAAAAACGTTTTATTCGTGGCAACAGGCGCTTTGCTCTCGCCCATCTCTACCATGCAGGGCGAATCAATCCCCGGTGTTGCACACGGAATTTTACTGAAAGGAAAACAATAAAATGAATCATTTAATGTGCCTTATTTCCACACTCAGATGCAGCGCAAAGGTTTTAAAACTCATTGAGTGTATCAAGTGGATAGTTATAATTTCAACACTCGGCATTGCAGGTGTATGTGCATGCAAGATGTTAAAGAAATCAGAAGTAAAAAAATTACTGTAACAACAGCGTGCGGAGTAATTTCTGCACGCTGACTCTATGTAAAGTTAAAAATACTTTTAAAATTAGGGTTGAGGAATTTGGTGCAATATGATAGAATAGGCAAAAGAGGTGGTAAGATGTTACTATCAAAAGAAAATGAAGATTTCGTTTATAATTTTTTAGAAAACGAACTGCGTTTTTATCCGTCTTCTGATGTATCATCTGCGTGGTTACCGTTTTCAATAAACCGCCCATTTACAGTTTATGATATCTCTCAGATGAACGAAATGCAAATTACTCTGCTTTATGAAACAGCACCTGATGCCTTATCAAACTGTCTGAAAAACGGACATCAGCTATACTCAATGGACTGGAATCACAGCCTTGTTCTATATGACCCTCGCAACCCCTCCAAATATCAGTCAGACATAGAACAAGAACCGCGTTTTAACAGCAAAGGCATAGCGTATTTCGGAGAATTTTTTCCTGACGGCGACTATTATTTTCACATTGACAGGTACGGTTACTTCGGTTATCTGTCACACCCTTGGAGAGAGGAAGTCTGGATTTATGGTGAAAATTTGTTGAAAGAGTTTGAAAAGATACACAGGAAAATCGGATTCAATCCGAAAAGTATTATAAAATAATATACAACGTGGGGTTAAATGTATGATTTATGAAACACTGAAAAAACTAAACATCCCCTCACCGCTTGAAATCACAGGTGAGAGGATTGAAGCTTTGGAAAAATGGGAAAAGGTAAGGCCGCTTGTTCTTGAAACTATGCTGAAAAACGAATACGGCTATATGCCCGAAACGCCTGAAAAAGTCAGCTTCGACATCAAAGAATTTGACGAACGCAGATACTGTGCAGGTAAGGCTTATCTTATGAAACTGGAAATCACATCTGAAATCGGTAATGAAAGCTTCACCTTTCCCGTTACATATGTGTACCCCAAAAAGGGCGACAAGCATAAAACAATTGTTCACATTAATTTCAGAAGTAATGTTCCTGATGAATATATGCCCACAGAGGAAATTATTGATAACGGCTTTGGTTGTGCTTCTTTCTGTTACAAGGATGTTACAAGCGACGACGGTGATTTCACCGATGGTCTTGCGGGAGTTGTCTACAAGGGAAAGGAGCGGACATCTTACTCTTGCGGAAAAATAGCAATGTGGGCATGGGCTGCTATGAGAGTTATGGACTTTTTGCAAACAAGAGAAGAGGTTGACAAGGATTGCATTACAGTTGCAGGTCACTCAAGACTTGGAAAAACTGCACTTCTCACTGCGGCAGTCGATGAACGCTTTGCTTGCGCACACTCCAACTGTGCAGGCTGCAGCGGCGATTCACTTAACAGAGGAAAAGCCGAGGGCAACGAATACATTGGTCATATCGTGAAAAATTTTCCCTATTGGTTCTGCGAAAAATATAAAGATTATGCGGGAAAAGATGAAGAAACACCTTTTGACCAGCATTTTATGCTTGCACTTATCGCACCGAGAAAAGTGCACATAGCGTCTGCTGAAAAAGATGTCTGGGCAGGACCTAATCTGCAGTTCCTGTCTTGTGTTGCCGCAGGCGAAGTCTTTGAGCTTTACGGCAAAAATGGACTCGTGTTTGAAGATGATGACTTTTTAAAGACAGGAAAATATTTAAATGACGGCTCAATCGGTCTTTGCCACAGAGAAGGAGTACACTATTTCTCACGCGATGACTGGCATGGGCTTATGGATTTTCTGAACAAGTAAGCAGATAAAATTTACACAAATCTACAAATAATATTTATAACCACCCGAAAAAGGAATTATTTCCTTTTCGGGTGGTATTTTTTATATTTTTGCGATATGTCATCGAAGATATATTGCTACATTTAAAGCCTATCGCTTTAAATGTACGGTGCCGGGTCCATTGTTGTTCCCCACATGCCGTTACGGATTTCGAAGTGGCAGTGTGCACCTGTTGAGTTACCTGTTGTACCCATAATCGCAATCTGTTCGCCCTGTGCAACCGACTGTCCCACAGAAACACTGATTGAATAATTGTGAGCATAAAGAGTAAGGTAACCGTCTGCATGGGTAATCATAACTGTGTTGCCGTAGCCTGATACCCAGCCTGCATAAGAAACCGTACCTGCCTTTGCGGCAACGATTTTCTTTGTAAAAGGACCTGTTTTACCGCCTGCACCGCCACAGGAAATGTCAATACCTGCATGAAGCTTGTAAACACCTGTTACAGGGTTTGTTCTCATGCCGTAAACAGAGGAAATATATCTGTCCGAATAAGGTACGGGATTGATATAGCCTGAGGGATTACTTGAAGGTGCGTAGTTTGTACCTGCACCGCCTGAACCGTTAGAGCCTGTGATAATGCTCTGAATCTGCTGCTCAAGCTGAGCTTCCTGCTTATCAAGAGCGGCAATCTGATTTTTGTACGCCTGACTTTCCTTGTCAAGCTTCTGGAGTGCCTCATTGGCTTCCTTATATTTAAGAGAGATTTCTGTCTGGCTGTCTGTGAAAACCTTCTGCTCTGCTTCAAGCTCTGCCTTCTTTTCTTCAAGAGCAGCCTTTTCTTCAGCTAATTCTTCCTTCTGCTTTTCAAGTTCTTCCTGAAGAGCAAGCAAATCTTCCATTTTTTTGATAAGTGACTTGATAATTTTATCGTCATTATCTGCAATTCGCTTGAGCATTTCGCTTGTTGTAAGGTAAGAAGCAAGGTTATCTGCACTGAAAAGAAGCTTCAGTGTTGAACCGTCGCCTGCCATATAAGAAGCTCTCATACGCACTGCAAGAAGTTCTTTGATTTCCTCAATTTCAGCTTTCTGATCTGCCATCTGAACTTCAATCTCAGCAATTTCTTCGTTCTTTGCTTCGATTTCCGCATTGATGTCTGCAACCTCAGTATTAAGAACATTTATCTTTTCCTGATAAAGGTCGATTTCCTTTTGGATTGCTTCAATCTGTTCATAAAGCGTTGTCACGTATTCTTCCTGCTTGTCAAGGTCACCTTTAAGTGAATCAAGCAGCTCTTGTTTCTGTTCGCGTTCTGCCTGAATATCTGCTATCTGGTCTTGAAGCTCGGATTTAGATGCAGCAGATGAGGAAATTGCACCATTGAACACAAGTACCAGTGACATAATCACAGAAAGTGTTCTGAATAACTTATTCTTCATCCGGGTCATACTCCTGTTCTTTCAAATATTTTCCGATTGAAACGGCACTTCCGAATGCGCCTGTAATAATGCCGACTGCAAGGAATGATACAAGGATAAACAAAGCACTATCCTTGAAAGATACAAGTCCGCCGCTCATAAAGAGGCTGAAGCTGTTGCCGATTGAACGGGCGACGATCTCATAAACGCCCCATACAACTCCGAATGACAACAGACTTGAAATCACGCCGAGAGACATACCTTCAATCATGAAGGGCCAACGGATAAACCACGATGTAGCACCGACAGATTTCATAATCTTGATTTCAAGACGGCGTGAGAACATTGTAATTTTAATTGTATTGGAAATAATAAAGAGTGATACGATAAGGAGAACGATAATGACACCGAAGCTAATATAGGTAACGGTTTTTCTGATTGATGCTACCTGCTGTGACAATTCTCTGTCTTCTCTTACGCTCTGTATATTATCTGTATTTTCAATCTGTTTCAGTGTTGAATCAAAAAGAGTCAGATCGTCAAGCACAACTCTGTACGAATCGGGCAGAGGGTTGTCCATTCCCTCAAAGAGCGTTCTGTCACCGCCGAGGGCATCAAGCTGTTCCTCGAAAGCATCTTCTTTTGACACAAACTCACAGTCTTTTACATTTTCGATTTTCATAAGGTCAGTTCTGACCTGAGCTACCGTTTCGTCTGAAGCGTCATCATCAATGAAAGCTACGATTACATTTGAATCCTCAATATTTGTAATAATCGCCTGCATGTTGACAATAATCATAAAGGCAATGCCCATCATGACAAGACACGAAAGCAGAACTGAAATTGAAGCTACAGACATAAGTCTGTTAAGCCATATATTTTTGAAGCCTTCCTTCGTAAGATAGCCAAGGCTTCCGCCGCTTGCTTTTTTCATAATCAGCCTTCACCCCCGTCTTCGTCTGAAGAATCATCATCGAGGTAAACGGAATATTTATCGCTTGCAAGATTGTTGTAAATCTCATCAACGTCAATTTCGTTTGTGTGACCTGATTCTCTTTCTTCGCTCATGGTTTCCATGAATTTGCTCAAATCCTCAACGCTGTCTTCATCGGGATAGTAAGATTCCGATGCCTTCTTGCGCATACGGCGAAGTCGGCTCTTTTCACCATGATTATACTTTTTCTCGTACTTCTGAACAAGGGGACTTGTAGACAAGTCACCGTCAGCTACGACATTACCGCTGTCAAGAGTAATAACACGTTTATCAAACTGTCTTACAAGGTCATGCTCATGAGTTACGATAATAACCGTTGTACCCTTGTCATTGATATCCTTAAGCAAATCAATAATTTCAAATGCCATTGTAGGGTCGATGTTACCTGTAGGCTCGTCAGCGATGATAACCTTAGCATCATTTACAAGTGCTCGGGCGAGAGCCACTCTCTGCTGTTCGCCGCCCGAAAGCTCATTGGGGAAACATCTTGCCTTATTGGAAAGTCCCACTCTTGTGATAACAAAGGGAACTCTCTTGCGGATTTCCGATTCTCTTGCTCCGATAACACGCATTGCGAATGCGATATTCTCGTAAACTGTCATGTTGGGGATAAGTCTGAAATCCTGGAAAACAATACCTAAATCTCTTCTGAAATAAGGTATTTCACGCTTTTTCAGCTCGGTGAGTGTTTTTCCGTTAACGATAACAGTACCGCTCGTCGGAACTTCCTCACGCATAAGTATTTTCAAAAAGGTACTTTTACCTGCACCGGACGCACCTACAACAAACACAAACTCTCCGTTTTCAATATGAATGTTGACATCTTTAAGTGCCTGCGTGCCGTTATCATACCTCTTCGAGACATTAATAAAGTCAATCATTGTTCAAATTCCTCTTAATATTTTATCGGATTGGCGTCAAGATATTTTTTGACCATAAGAGCCACTTTGAATACGATTGCGTCATCAAACTCACGAAGGTCAAGGCCTGTGAGCTTTTTGATTTTCTCAAGTCTGTAAACAAGAGTGTTCCTATGTACAAAAAGTTTTCTTGATGTTTCGGAAACATTAAGGTTATTCTCAAAGAAACGCTGGATTGTGAAAAGTGTTTCGTGGTCAAGACTTTCGATTGAGCCCTTCTTGAACACTTCCTTAAGGAACATTTCGCAGAGAGTTGTGGGAAGCTGATAAATAAGTCTTGCAATACCGAGATTATCGTAGCTGATAACGATTTTTTCTGTATCGAAGAATTTACCGACTTCTGTTGCAACCTGTGCTTCCTTAAAGCTTCTTGCAAGATCTTTGATTCCTGTTACTGTAGAACCGATGCCCACAAGAACGTTTGTATAATATTCAACGCCGAGGCTGTCAATAATTGAACGTGCAAGCTTTTCAAGATCTTTTGTTTCGATGTTGGGTTTAACCTCTTTGACAAGAGCAATATCTGTTTCATTTATGCTGATAACGAAATCCTTTGTCTTATCGGGAAAAATATTCTGAAGTGTTTCAAGTGCAGCCACTTCGTCCTTACCGAAAATTTTAATAAGGATGACAACTCTCGAGGCATCGCTGTTAAAGCGAAGCTCTCTTGCTTTGAGGAAGATGTCACCGGGAAGAATATTATCAAGAATAACATTTTTAACAAAATTGCCTTTGTCATACTTTTCATCATAGCACTGCTTGATATTCTCAAGCGATACGCAGACAAGACAAGCAAGCTTGCGAGCTTCGAAATCATCACCTTCAACAAAGGCTGCATATTCTGCACCCAGACGGCTGCCCAGTGTTTTAAACGTTCTCGCTCCGACTTTTATGCACTCATTGCTCTCGAATACCTTTTGACTTCCGTCAATGATTTCACCGATAACAGAAAGCTCGCTGCACGCGATAATTGTACCTGTTTCGTCAATAACGCCGACTGTTCTGTCAATGGCATCCTTCATCTGATGAACAACGCTCTGAAAAATACGATTTGCCATAAAAATCCCTCTCACTTTAATAATCTTTGTCCCATACCGCCCTTGGGTTGACGGCAGTCAAGCCCTGCTTTTTCCTTCGTTTTTCGGGCGGTTGTGCATTTTGCTACCAAAACACAAAGTAATTATACACTTTTGTAACACATTTTGCAACCGAAATGTAATAATTTAATAAAAAATTTTTAGTTTTTTTGTGCTTGTTCACAAAACATTCATTAGTTTTATAAATAAAGACCAAAAAACTCGGCCTTTATTCGTCAGTTTCACATTGTGCATTATCACAACATAATTTTCCGTTTTCAATCAGTTTCAGTTCTTTTTCGGAAATTTCTCTGCATTGACCGGGCAGAAGAGATTCGTCAAGAGCGAGCCCTCCCATTGCGATTCTTTTAAGGAAAACCACTTCGTTACCAACAGATGCAAACATACGCTTTACCTGATGATACTTTCCCTCTCTTATAGTAATTTCCGCCTGTTTTCCTTCGCTGTCAATAATTCTGACTCCCGCGTCCATACACTCTGTGCCGTCCGACAAAATTGCACCGTTTTCGAGAATCCTCTTTCCTTCTTCAGAAAGTTTATCACGAAGATGTGCAATATATGTTTTTTCAACGTGCTTCGACGGAGAAAGTATCCTGTGTGCAAAATCCCCGTCATCTGTAATAAGCATAAAGCCTACTGTATCCTTGTCCAACCTGCCTGCGGGAAAAAGGTTTTTCCTTTTCATACTTTCAGGAACGATGTCGATAACAGTTTTTGTTTTCGGGTCATTGGTTGCACTGACAACGCCCTCAGGCTTGTTCATCATAATATAGATATGCTCTTTATAAAAAAGCGGCTTTCCGTCTGCTGTGATTTCGCTTTTTTCCGTGTCAGCTTTAAATGCAGAATCTGTCACAATAGTGCCGTCGCAGAAAACCGCCCCCCTTTTCACAAGAGAGCGTGCATCGTTTCTTGAAATATTCATTTGTGTTGAAATAATTTTATCAATTCTCTGTAACATTTTAATCACTCATAATCGTATGTATTTCCGCCTTCTTGCCAAGAACCGTTATATCCGCACCGATAACATTGCCGTTGTATATCAGCATATTCGCCTGAACACTGCCCTCTTTATCCTCATAACCGGGATAATTATTTATGTTATATGTCCACTTTTTCACGATTTCGCCCTTATATTTTTCAAGGTCAAGCCCCTGTCTTTTCTGAAGAGCATTGTATTCTATGTATGTTTCATCAAATTCATAAGGAATCGTAACCTCTTTCACTGCGTAAGGCTCAACATCAAAATCCCAGCCGAATTGTGAAAGAAATTTTTCTCTTTCTTTATAATCTGATGCACGAAGACTGATTCCGCCCTCCGAAACTACAGCAGAGGTTTTCTCCGCGTTAAACAACAGCAATGCGGAAACGGCAATTATAGCAAGAAAAACTGCAAACAGAATTATTTTTACCTTAGATGTTTTAACTGAAACAACGAACATTCTTACCACCTCACAAATTAATATGAGGAGAAGTTAAAACTAATTCCCCGAAAATACTATTCGGGGAATCAGACGTTAAAAATTATTCGTTTCCTTCAGGATGCGCAATTGCCTGGAAGCTGTTACGAAGCTTTCTGACATCGTTGATATTCTTAACAAGTACCTCATCAGTGCTCTTCATAAGCTGTTCGATGTATGTAGTTGTTTTAGTTCTGATATCCTCTGACCATGCTGATGCGTGGCTCATCATTTCATCGGCCTTTCTCTTTGCAGCATCAATAAGAGCTGCAGCATCTGCTTCTGCCTTCTGCTTGATCTGCTCTGCATATTCCTCAGAAGCTCTCACCACTTCACTCTCGCTGACAAGGAAATGAGCTTTTTCTTCAGCTTCATCAACGATAGTCTGAGCCTTTTCGCTTGCCTTTGCGATAAGCTCAGTTGCATCATTCTTTGCATCAGTTGTAGCCTTTGTTGCAATTTCATTTGCTTCATTGAGCATCTGCTCACATTTTTCCTTAGCTCTTGAAAGACCTGATGATGCATCGTCCTTAGCCTGACCGATAATCTTATTTCTCTCGGCAGCAATCTGGCTTGCCTTTTTGATGATGTCGGGGAGATTCATTCTGATGTCAGTAACGCAATCGGAAATAATATCGCCGTCTACAAGAACACGTCCCGTAAGAGCAACCTTTTTACCGTTTGTGATCTCCTCATCAAGTCTGTCAAGGAGTTTATAAATATTGGTTTCTTCGTTCATTTTTCTGCTTCCTTTCTTTTTACTCTATGTTACTTAATTTTTTAATTATATCCTCATGTATTTCAGCAGGTACAAAGTCGCTTATATCTCCGCCGAGTGAGCATACCTGCTTGACAACGCTTGAGCTCAGGAACATGTTTTCAGCCTCTGCGGCAAGAAAGACCGTTTCAAGCTCAGGGTTAAGCTTTTTGTTTGTAAGAGACTGCTGAAACTCATCCTCAAAGTCAGAAACAGCACGAAGCCCCTTAACAACGGCAACGGCACCGGCTTGTCTTGCATAATCGGCAAGAAGTCCGCCGTAGGAATCAACTCTTACCTTTTCCATATCCTTAGTGCAACGCTTAAGAAACTCAACCCTTTCCTCAACGGTAAAGGAATGACTGTTTTTCTTCTTGACGTTTGTCATAACGACAACTACAACTTCATCAAAAAGCTTTGTTGCCCTTTTTAAAATATCAAGATGTCCCTTTGTAGCAGGGTCAAAGCTACCGGGATAAATTGCTCTTTTCATAGTATAACACTACCTTTTCACCGATACACCGTAACTGCTATTTTGCCGTACCTGTAGCTTCTGTAGATTTTCATTTTCTCAAGCTCCTCGGGAAGCTCTTCTCCCAGAGGATGCTCGCATATAACAGCTCCGCCCTCAGACACGACACGTTCTGCAAGAGGCAGGATTTTCTGAAGGATTCCCTGAGAATACGGAGGGTCCATGAAAACAAAGGAAAATTTTTCTTTTGTTGTTGTAACAAAAGTCTCCGCATCAGTGTTCAGAACAACTGCGTTCTTTGCAAGCCCTGTCGATTGAAGATTTTTCTTTATAACCTCAATTGCCTGTCTGTTCCTGTCAAGAAAAACTGCACTTTGTGCGCCGCGGCTCAGAGCCTCAATTCCAAGCTGACCTGAACCCGCAAATAAGTCAAGCACTCGCGTTCCTTCTATTTCAAACTGAATCGAGCTGAACATAGCTTCCTTCGTTCTGTCAGTTGTCGGTCTCACATCATCGCCTTCAAGAGTAAGAAGTTTTCTTCCCCTTGCCAGCCCTGTAATAACTCTCATAGTTTTCCATCCTAAAGCTTTATATCAATTCATTATCGCATTTTTAATAGTATTTGTCAATAGAATTCGGATATGTTATGCGTTCTCGTTCTGAAAATATTCTACAATTTTCTCTGCATTAACACGGTTTATGCCCTTAATTGACATCAGTTCATCAACAGTTGCATTTCTGATAGCTGTCAGAGTTTTGAAATTTTTCAGAAGAAGCTTTGCTTTTCCCTCACCTATCGTTTCAATTTTAGTGAGAGTGGTAGCAATAGAGCTTTTCCTGTGCTTCTGCCTGTGATAGCTGATTGCAAAGCGGTGAACCTCCTCCTGAATATCAGAAACAAGAGTAAACGCCTTTCTGTTGGAGCTGATAGAAATTTCTCTTCCGCCTGCAGCAATTGCACGGGTTCTGTGTTTTGAGTCCTTGACCATGCCGAAAAGGGGAATTTCAAGTCCGAATTCTTCAAGAACAGGTTTTACCGCATTGACCTGACCGTCACCGCCGTCAAGAAGAATCAGGTCGGGAAGCTTACCGAAACCTTCCTCTGTTTCTTTTTCTTCAAGATAGTGAGTGAATCTTCTTCTCATAACCTCAGCCATTGAGCCGTAGTCATCCTGTCCTGCAAAGCCTTTTACGGCAAAGCGTTTGTATGCTTTTTTGTACGGCACGCCGTCCTTGAAAACTATCATACCTGCAACGTTATCGCTTCCGAAGGTGTGTGAAATATCGTAGGATTCAATATAATCTGCACATTCTATACCGAGAAGGCGCGTCAGTTCTTCAAGAGCTTCAACGTCCTTTCCCTTTCTTCCTATTGACTGAGCAAGCTTTTCTGATGCATTGGCCTTACACATTTCAACTATTTTTGCATTTTCACCGATCTGAGGGTGGACTATCGTCACCTTTCTGCCGCGTTTTTCTGTCAGCCATTCAGAAATCAGTTCCTCATCCTCAACATCACCGTCAACCAAAATTTTCGGCGGTATTTTATCGCGGACAAGATAGTATGACAAAATCGCTTCGCTTCTCGTCACAGGTAAATCCTCAACGTCTGTCAGGAAAAAGTGTTCAGCATCGCAAAGCTTACCCATTTCAAACCGAAGCACCATAAGGCATGTCTTGTCCCCTGTCTGGGAAACTGCAAAAACATCCTGCTCCGTTTTGCCGTCAGACACAACCTTCTGCTTATCTGTAATTCTTCTGATTGCCGCAATTCTGTCGCGAAGTGCCGCAGCTTTTTCAAATTCAAGGTTTTCAGAGGCTTCAAGCATTTCTGCTTTCATATCGTTTATCGCCTCGTCTGTCCCCTTTTTCATAAGGAAAGACAGTGCATCTTCAACTGATTTCTCATAATCCTTCTGTGAAATTTTACCCGCACAGGGAGCAGAACACTGACCGATGTGGAAATTAAGACAAGGTCTGCCTTTACCTATATCTCTCGGGAAAACCTTATTGCACTGGGGAAGCTTGAAAATTTTCTGAGCAGCATCAACGGCTTCTCTTACTATAAAGGCGCTCGTATAAGGGCCGATATAAGTGCTGCCGTCATCAGTTTTCTGCATTGCGAACTGAAGGCGCGGATAAGGTGATGAGGTAACCTTGATATAATGATAGCCTTTATCATCTTTAAGAAGAATATTATATTTCGGCATGTGCTGTTTGATTAAACTGCATTCAAGAACAAGAGCTTCAAACTCACTGTCGGTGATAATATAATCAAAGTCGTCAACATGGCTGACCATTTTCCGTACCTTTGTCTGCATATTTGTCTGCGAAGCAAAATATGAGCTTACTCTGTTTTTAAGTTTTTTCGCCTTGCCTACATATATTATTTCCTTATCCTTGTTTTTCATCAGATAAACACCGGACTGGAGCGGCAGCGCCATAGCTTTTTTTCGGAGTTCTTTAATTTTTTCGGTCACAATATCACCAACTTTCGTTCAACAACCCATTGCCTTCCCCTTGAGGGGAAGGGGACCGCGTGCGGTGGATGAGGTGGAAAGCCGAAAACATACTGTTACCATTGGCAACACGAAAACTGCGTTTTCTACACCTCATCAGTCAGCAGAGCTGACAGCTTCCCCTCCAAGGGGAAGCCAATAAAAACCCTGTTTACTACATATTATTTAAAATATCCTGACACACAACATCAAAATTTTTATTTATATCTGTATTTGAATATCTTAAAACTTTTATACCAAGACTATTCAAAAATTCATCTCTTTCTTTATCTTTTACAATGCCATTTTCTTCATAATGCTGAGAGCCGTCCAATTCAATGACTATCTTTTTAGATGCGCAGTAAAAATCCACTATAATCTCGCCGATTACCTTCTGTCTGTTGAAAGTAACAGGCAGCGATTTCAGAAAATCATACCAAAGATGCCGTTCCTCTTTAGTCATGTTTTTTCTTAGTGTCTTTGCATTGCCTGTAAGTTTCGGATTGTTTAATTTATTCATACAAGTTTCCTTTACTTCGCCTTCCCCTCGAGGGAAAGGGGGACCGCGTGCGGTGGATGAGGTGGAAAGCCGAAAACATACTGTTACCATTGGCAACACGAAAACTGCGTTTTCTACACCTCATCAGTCAGCAGAGCTGACAGCTTCCCCTCCAAGGGGAAGCCAATGCTCGCCATTAGTTTTCACTATTATATAAATAATACCACACTTCACTTACTGTTGCAAGAGAGGTGTGGTATTGTAATATTTAACTTTTAATATTGAACTATTTGGGCAGTAATCATTTTTTTAATTCTGTGTTTACTAAGCCTATATTCCCACCAGTCATACCGCCAGTTCTATACACTTTAACAGTTAATTTATCTCCATAATTAGTGTTAATTTTTACATTTACCGGACCTGTAGTCCTCGTATAATTTTCAACTGTATGTTTTAATTCACCATCAACGTAAAACTCAATGATGGCAACACCAGACGAAGCCATGTTTTCATATGCAATTACATCACAAGAAAAACTACTAAATTTGCCTCCCAAGTTAAAAACTGCATACGATGTGGAATAATTTGCAAAATAGTTACAACCACTATACATATTTCCATACGTATCTTTTACTGAAACCCAATAACTATAATTTTTGCTATCAATACAAGCTATTGAATTTAAATCAACCGGCAGCGAATCCGGGTCAACTTTTCCGCAACGTGAGCATTTGTTATTCACATAATTATGTCCCAGCGCACTGCCTGATGTTTTACCGCATCGGGTACATTTTTTCGCAGATGTGCAAGTTGCATTTTGGAAATTGTGTCCCAGTGCCGAGCCGGAAGTCGCACCGCAACGGCTACATATTTTAGGGCTTGTACAATTTGCAGATGAATAGCTATGTCCGAGTGCTGTTCCTGCTGTTTTTCCGCAAGAGCATGTTTTCGGTGATGTACATGATGCGGCTGAATAGTTGTGAACATGACCTGAAGAATTGCTATTCTCCGTTGTCTGCTTCTTTGTGGTCTGTTGTTTTTTAGTTGTTACAACCTGTTTTTTAGTAGTTTCAACTTCTTCATAGTAATTTTCGTTTTCTGCCTCTTCTGTTTCCTCTGTCTGTGGTTCTGCAGTATGTACTTCATCTCCGTAAACGTACACATTCTGCTCGTTGTTCGCACATGATACAAAACTGAAAACCATAAACAGTGCCGACAAGAGTGCAATAATTTTCTTTCCCATTTTCTTACCTCCGTAAAAATAAAAAGTGTGTGCAACCGAAGTTACACACACCGAAAAATGCATAGCTCCAATTGCTACCACACAAATTGAATTTGCAGACTTACGCTCATATACAGACAAAGCATACAAAAACAGAGCATACATTTTTACCGAAAGTAAAAAGTGTACACCTCGTCTAAATTAAGCATAAATCTATATTCAATTCGTGTGGTAATGTTAGTATATCACTTTTTATTCATTTTTACAATAGTAAAATTCTTGTTGTATGAAAATCGCAAACAGTGTTAATAATATTCAAGGAAACGAAACATAAAAGGATGTGACACAATTGGCAGGAATCACTTTAAAAAACATCAAAAAAATTTATGACAACTCTTACACTGCGGTACATGATTTTTCACTTGAAATAAAAGACCGTGAGTTTGTTATTCTTGTCGGTCCCTCAGGTTGCGGAAAAAGCACAACCCTCAGAATGATTGCAGGACTTGAAGATATTTCCTCAGGAGAACTGTATATCGGTTCAAGGCTCGTTAACGAATTACCGCCCAAGGACCGCGATATTGCTATGGTTTTTCAGAATTACGCACTTTATCCCCACATGAGCGTGTACAAAAATATGGCATTTGCCCTTGAAATGAGAAAAATGCCCAAGGATGAAATCAGAAAGAAGGTCACTGAAACTGCAAAAAGCCTTGATATCACCGAGCTTCTTGACAGAAAGCCAAAGGCACTTTCAGGCGGTCAGAGGCAGAGAGTTGCTTTGGGACGGGCAATGGTGAGAGAGCCGTCTGTGTTTTTGCTTGATGAACCTCTTTCAAACCTTGATGCAAAGCTGAGAACTCAGATGCGTGCAGAAATCAAGGAGCTTCACAGAAAGCTTAAAACTACCTTTGTTTACGTCACTCATGACCAGACAGAGGCAATGACAATGGGCGACAGAATCGTTGTGATGAAGGACGGCTACATTCAACAGGCAGACACACCTCAGGAGCTTTACAACAACCCTGTAAACACTTTTGTTGCGGGATTTATCGGCTCGCCTCAGATGAACTTTATAAATTCACAGGTAATCGGTGACAAGGGAAAAATCAGGCTGAAAATCGAAGATTTTTTCATAGATATTCCGAAAGAAACCGCAAAAAACAATAATCTTGACAAATATCTCGGTGCAGAAGTGCTTTTCGGCATCAGACCCGAAAACACATTCCTCACAGATGACAGCAAAAATTCACTTGCAACATCAATCGAAATATGCGAACTTATGGGCGATAGCTCGTATATACACATGAAAACAGGAAAAGATAATATCATCTGTAAATATCCTTCTCTGTTTTCGGGAGAAAAAGGCGAAAAGGTTATGGTTACATTCGACATGACTAAAGCACTTTTCTTTGACAGAGAAACAGGAATCAGAATATAAAAATTCAACTTAGAGAAAGGAAGAATATTATGAAAAGATTAATTGCATTGCTCATCGCCACAGTTATAATCACTCTTACATTTGCTGCTTGCGGGAAATCAAATGTATCAGAAAACGACAATGGCGAAGTAGACAAGAAGGAAACGATCACCCTTCGTTTGTGGGGTGCGCAGGACGACAAGGAAATGCTCACAAAGCTCATCAATGACTTTAAAGAAGAACATCCCGAAAAGAACTGGGAAATTTCTGTCAGCTATGTCGGCGAAGACGATGCCGCAACAGAAGTCCTCAAAGATGTATCAGCGGCAGCCGATGTTTTCTCTTTTGCCAGCGACCAGATAGCAACACTGAAAAAGGCAGGCGCTCTCTACCGTGTTACAAATTCTGACATCAAAACAAGAAACAGCGAATCATCAGTGCAGGCTGCAACAGTTGACGGAGAAATTTATGCTTATCCCGCTTCATCGGACACATTTTTCCTTTACTACGACAAGGCGATTTTTTCAGACGAAGAAGTAAAATCTCTTGAAAAAATTCTGGCAAAAGACACCGGTGACAAAATCACCAACTTTGCTATGAAAATTGATGACGGCTGGTACTCATCTTCTTTCTTCTTCACCGCAGGATGTACTCTTTTCGGCGAAAACGGCACTGATAAAACGCAGTGCGATTTCAACTCTGAAAAAGGCGTTATGGCAGCAAACTATATGATTGATCTTGCAAACAACAAAAAGTTTGCAAACCTTGATGATGCGAAAATCAAAGCAGGCTTCAAAGCAAGAACTCTCGGCTCAGCCGTTTCGGGAACATGGAACGCCGATGATATCAAAACAAGCCTTGGTGAAGATTTCGGCGTTACAAAGCTTCCCACAATCAAGCTTGGAGGAGAGGACAAAAACATGGTTTCAATGGCTAACTTCAAGCTTTACGGTGTAAATGCTCAGACAAAACATCCCGAAGAAGCTCACATGTTAGCTGACTTTCTCACAGACGAGGATGCTCAGGAAACACGATTCAAGGTAAGAAACTATGCTCCCACTCATACCGACCTTGCAGGCGACAAAGAAACTCTTGCTTCAAATGAAGTTGTCGCCGCCCTTACCGCACAGTCAATGCACTCAATTCTCCAGACCTCAATCGACCAGGTTTCAAACTTCTGGACACCTGCAGAGGCATTCGGCACAGGTCTTATTGACGGCACTGTAACAAAGGAAAACGTAAAAGAAAAGCTTGATGCATTTGTAAGTGCAATTCTCACTTCAATCAAAGAAGATACTACGAAATAATTTTAAAGAGGCTGTTGCAAAACAGCCTCTTGCAGGATTGATATAATGAAACAGTTTTTTAATGCATTTAAAAAAGGTGACATCCTCACAAAATTATCTTTTTTCATTCTCGGTCTTTCTAACCTTTTCAGAGGACAGATAATAAAGGGACTGATTTTTCTGTCGGCTCAGATTGCATATTTTCTCTATATGTTCACCTATGGCTTTTCCGCAATAGGAAAGCTGAGTCATTTAGGTACTACCCGACAAGACTGGGTCTTCGATGAAGACAGAGGAATTGACGTACTGATGCCGGGTGACAACTCTATGCTTATTCTTCTTTACGGAGTTTTTGCAATTTTTATCACCCTTGCATATCTCTTCCTTTACAAATCTGCCGCAGAGCAGGCTTACGACCTTGAAACGCAAATCAGAAGAGGTAAAAAGCCGTTGTCCTTCTATAAGGAAATCACAGAATATGCCGACTCACGCTTACACAAAACTCTCCTTTTTATGCCTGTAATGGGTGTAGTGGTTTTGACAGTTTTGCCTCTTGTGTTCATGATTCTGATTGCTTTTACAAACTTCGACAGAAATCATCAGCCACCCGGAAACTTATTTACATGGGTAGGCCTTGACAACTTCAAGGCAATGCTCTCGTCAGGAAGCACCTTGGGCAAAACATTTTTTCCTGTTCTCGGCTGGACCCTTGTATGGGCAACACTGGCAACATCTCTCAACTATATTCTGGGTATGCTCCTCGCTATGCTCATTAACAAGAAAGGCATAAAAATCAAAGGTTTTTACAGAACAATTTTTATTCTGTCAATTGCAATTCCTCAGTTTGTATCACTGCTTGTAATGAGAAATATCCTTGATGACGACGGTCCTTTAAACGTGCTTCTTGAAAAAACAGGAATAATTTCTGAATATATTCCCTTCCTGACAAACACAACACTTGCAAGAATATCGGTAATCGTCATAAACCTGTGGATCGGTATTCCCTATACCATGCTTATTACAACAGGTATTCTCATGAATATCCCCGAGGATTTGTACGAGTCTGCAAAAATCGACGGTGCAACGCCCGTAACTCAATATTTCAGAATCACTCTGCCTTATGTTTTCTTTGTGACAGCACCCTATCTTATCACTCAGTTTATCGGAAACATCAACAACTTCAATATTATTTATTTCCTGACAAGAGGAGGACCTGCAACGCTCGACTACTATCAGGCAGGTAAAACGGATCTGCTTGTCACATGGCTTTACAAGCTGACAGTTAACAGCAAAGACTACTCCTATGCCTCAACTATCGGTATTCTTGTGTTTATAATTTCAGCAGTGTTCTCTCTTATTGCTTACAGAAGAACAGCATCTTACAAAAACGAGGAGGAATTCGGATGAGAAAAATGTCAACTCGCAGAAAAGCTGTCAACGCGATTATTTATGTTTTCCTCTCAGCTCTTGCACTTATATGGGTGCTGCCCATTCTGTGGGTCATTCTCACATCCTTCAGAGAAGAAACAGGCTCCTTCACTCCTTATTTTCTGCCAAAAGGCTATACTCTGCAGAACTATATAAACCTGCTGACAGATAATACTACGTTTGAATTTACACGGTGGTTTGCAAATACGCTTTTCGTGTCGGTTGTGACCTGTATTATCTCCACATTTTTTGTACTTTCGGTTTCTTATACCATGTCACGTCTTCGTTTTAAAATGAGAAAACCGCTGATGAACATTGCTCTTATTCTCGGCATGTTTCCCGGATTTATGTCAATGATTGCTGTTTACTATGTTCTCAAAGCATTCGGCATCGAGCAGTCCCTTTTGGCGCTGATTCTCGTTTACTCTGCAGGTTCGGGACTCGGTTTTTATGTAGCAAAAGGCTTCTTCGATACAGTACCGAGAGCACTTGACGAAGCGGCAATGCTTGACGGCGCATCAAGAAGCAGAATTTTCCGAAAAATCACACTGCCCATGTCAAAACCGATTATCATTTATACTCTTCTTACCTCTTTCACCGCACCATGGATAGACTATATTTTTGCATCTGTTATTATGGGCGATAACTACGAAAATTACACTGTGGCTCTCGGTCTTTTCAAGATGCTTGAAAAGGAATTCATCCACAACTATTACACCCGGTTTGCCGCAGGCGCAGTTATAGTTTCTATCCCAATAGCAATTCTGTTTATTTCAACACAGAAATTCTATGTGGGCGGAGTTACGGGAGGATCTGTAAAAGGCTGAATTTTTCAACGAAAAATCCCCTCAGTCTGCTGACGCAGACAGCTCCCCTTGCATTTTCAAGGGGAGCCTGTAACCGTTCCGTCCCAGTATTTTTCTATAAGCAGTTTTGTCCGAATACTTTTTCTTATGCACTGCTTCATATAAAAGTATTCTTTACCCTCAACTTTTCCTTCGATGTGAAAAACATAATTTGAAATTAAAATGAAATCAGGTTGATTATATCCGCGTTCATAAAGAACTTCCACCGAATGAATATTTTTCCACAGATAGCGTTCGTTTTTATAAAACACATATTTCAAGGTAACACCTTCGCTGTCAAAAGCATAAAAGCATGGTTCCGTAAAAACTGAGACCACAAATCCCATTAACGACAAAAACGCGAAAAATATTCCCATTCCTTTTTCGTCCATGTTAAAAGCTGTCACGGAAAGACAAACTCCCAAAAGTGCGAAAAGCACAAAAACATTAAACCATTTGTTGAGTGCAACCTGTTTTTTCTCCATACATTTTCACCGCCTTTAGTAAAATTATAACAAACCTGAAGTTTATTGTAAAGACGTAAAAACCGCCGAAATCCTTCGCGTGAGGCGCAAGGATGACACGGCGGTTAATTATTACTTACTCTTTTTCTTCTTTTTCTCCTTGGTTATCAGCTTGTCAAAGGCCGCCAATAAGCCCGGAAGAATGAACAATATCAGTATACATGCTGAAAGCGCGCCGATTGAAACGGTAAGACAAATCTGTGAGATTGTGGGATCAATGGGAGCAAAGCCGAGAACACCCGTAACGAAAATCATAATCAGACCTGATGTGAAAATCGTATGCGTCGAGCCGTCAAAAGCGGCAACCAGTGATTCTTTGATATCCTTTGTCTTTCTGTTCTCGCGGTAGTAGTTTGTAAAGAGAATTCCGTAGTCAATAGTGGCACCCATCAATATACACTGAACGATAAGAAGTGCAAGATAATAGATACTTAAGCCTCGGAGTCCCGTAACGGCAACAGTAATGTAAACACCTGACTGAACAAGAAGGACAAGAATCAGCGGAATTGAAATACTGCGGAAAGTTATTGCAACAACTATGAAAATTGCAATTGCAGTAAGAAGAGTAATGAGGAGCATTTCCTTATCAAAGGACTGTGACATTTCGTAGCTCATGGGAGAGTTACCGATAAGGTAATAATTTCCGTCAAGATTTTCGTCACACTCTTTGATTAAATCCTCAATAAAAGCACTTGTTTCTTCTGATTCAACAAGAAGAGTAGTATCAAGCATCATGAGAGAATAATTTTCTCCTCTCATCTGTTCAATACCCGAATCAAGCTGACTTTTCGCACCGAGAATCTGTTCTCTTGCGGCATCATCAATCATCACTGAGAACCGCTCATCATTCAGCATATTGTTATAAAGGTGGTCAAACAGATCTGAAATTGTCATTTCCCATTCTGCATCTGAATAATTCACTGCTGAATAGTAGAGGTACATAAGAGCAATCGTATTTTCATCAAGCTGTTCAGAAAAGTCTCCAAGCATATCAGCTAATTCTGCCGATGCAAATTTTTCTTCTGAAACAACACCGTCAATTACTGTTTTTGCAGTTATAAGATACTCTGTCATATCCCCTTCAAGGAAAGATGAGTAATCGGGATTCGTCATAATATCGCTTACAATAAAACCGACAAAGTCCTGAATTGAAACTTTCCAGCTACTTGTATCGCCGTGTTCGGAAATGTAGAGCATGAAAAGCTGTTCAAGCTGTGATGAATCCATACCTACAAGGTCAGCCAGTTCTTTTGCCGTATATTCTTTGCCGCTGACAACGCCGCGGATAAGCTTTGAGCCCATATCTATAAGTGCCAGTTCTTCCTTGCCCATAAAGGCTGAAAACATTTCCTTGTTTTCGCCGAGGAAAGACAAAACATTCTGAAGCGACAGTTTTTTGTTTACATTATTTTTACTGAAATCATAAACTGAGAAGAGAATTCTTGACAAATCCTTGTCCATTCCCAGCATAGAAGCGACTTCCGTATATGAAAGCTTTTCTCCTGATACAACAACGTCGATGATTTCCTGCATCATTGAAAGAAGCGAAAGCATTTCTTCATCAATCTGAGATGAGAAAAGAGGATTGCCCGCAACATCGGAAAGGATGAAATCAACAAGCTCTTCCATTGACATCTGCTTGCCGTTTGCAATACCGAAACGAAGTGTAAACACACTTTTAATCATGCTTTCTTCCACACCAAGCATTTCCGCAAGCTCTGCCGCTGTATGCTGAGTCTGCACTGATTTTTTATCAGCAAACTGAGATAAGATTCCGAACTGCAATGCTGTTTCTTCATCGAAATAAGATGCAAACATGGAATTTGAAAGAATGTCACTTTCAATAAATTTCACAAGATTTGTAAAAGTAATCTCTGAAGGAGTGTAAGATTTATCGTTTGCAAAATAGTAAGCATAGAGCATTTTTGCCATGCTCTCTTCAATGCCTGTTTTCTTTGAAAGCTCTGATGATGAAAGAGGTTTTGTAACTGCATCTTTGTTACAGAATTCTTCAAGAAGACCAAGCTGACTTTTTGTTTCTTCGT
Organism: uncultured Eubacteriales bacterium; assembly: GCA_964507395.1. GTDB lineage: Bacteria > Bacillota > Clostridia > Oscillospirales > Acutalibacteraceae > SIG575. Next base: position 23,936 of record CAZDQE010000022.1, read on the forward strand.
CAAAGAAAGATGCATACATGTCATTGCTTGCTACTTCATTTACGACAAAAGAAGCAAATTCTTCCATTGTCATTGTACCGGAGGCTGCTCCGCCTTTTTCGGCAAAATACAGAGTGAAAACCTGCTTGATTTCATCCTCACCCATTGAGAACAAATCAGCAATTTCTTTCGCTGACATTTTCTTTGTAAGAGCATCTTTATCGGCAAACTTTTCCATCATACCGATGTTTTCTTTCATTGTGTCGTCAATATAGGAAGAAAACATTTTGTTCGGCACAACTTTTTCCGAAATAAAGGTTAAAACCTCGCTGAGCGTAAGTTTAGTCTCCGTTTCGCCTGCAAATTTATCATAATAGAGAACCGATAAAAGCGATGCATCAAGTCCCATATCGGCACCGAGCGCTTCAATTGTGCTTACCATTTCATTTGTAGTGCAGCTTCTGCCGAGAGTTGTTGAATACCCGAGAATGCTGTTTACCTTTTCGTGTTCCTCAAGCTTATATGCAACAGATGCAATTTTATCCTCATCTTTATTTTCGTAAAGCATTACAATAGGATTTGCAGTGGGGAAAACTTCAGCAATTTCGTCCTCTGTTGAAATAGTGTAAGTAATCTCCGTAATATTCTGGAGGAAGTACGTACCCACAAAAATCACTGCAAAGGCAACGGCAATAACACGTCTGCCCTTATAGCTGAGGGAAGCAACCTTTCCGAAAGGAATATGCAGCTCTTTCTTTGAGGACTTTTCAAGCACCTTGTCGAAAATCAGAATAAGAACAGGGAGAACCGTAAACACGCAAATCATGCTGAACATTACGCCTTTTGCAAGAACAAGACCTAAGTCCATACCGATTGTAAAGCTCATGAAAACAAGCATCAGAAGTCCGATAACCGTTGTCATACCGCTCGATGCAACAGAGGAGAAAGAGTTCGCAAGAGCTTTTTTCATTGCCTCGTATTTATTTTCAGCCGTTATCTTTTCCTGCCTGTAGCGGTTCATAAGGATAATGGAATAGTCCATTGAAAGCACGACCTGCAGAATCGACGCGATTGAAAAGGTCATCTGTGATACATGTTCAAAAATAACATTCGTACCCATATTAAAACCAATTGCAACACCGATCGTTGCAAGGAATAAAACAGGCTCAAACCATGATGAACACATTACGAAAAGCACCAGCATGAGAAGAGCAAAGGCTACACAGATAACCCACATAGGCAGATCGGCACCCATTGTATTATCATTTTTGCAGACCATTTCATAGTCTGCAAAGGTACTTTCAATGGTATTTCTGATTTCTATTTCGTCCTCAGTGCCGTAATCACAGTATGTATTGACCGTATAAAGAGTGTAGCCGTCTTTGTTGTTCGTGTCAGCATTGTAAGTTACACTGTCAACATTTTCTATTGCTTCAAGGTCAAGCTTAACATTTGTCTTTTCAACGTCATCCAAGCCCTTGAACATAACGCGGATGGTTTTCGGAGTCTGCGTATCGGGGAATTCCTCTGCCATGATACGCAGACCGATTCCCATTGATGAATCGTCAGGCAGATATTTAGTCATATCCGTATTGATATTGACTTTCGGAATAAGCACAGCACACACAAGACACAGTGCCAGCATAACTCCTAAAACTATATATCTTTTATTAACAATAAAACTCGCAATTTTCTTCATTTTAAAAATTCCCCCGAAGGCATATTTTCTCAGATACAATTGTAGGGCAATTTTGTGTATTTCCCCATATAATTTTGTGAATAAAAATTGAACAAAACCTCTTCCTGTCAGAAGAGGTTTTTAAAATTACTTTTTCTTTTTCATTTCAATCAGATCTCTGTAAGAAATGAGCGTAATTCCGTGTTCTTCAAGAATTCTGTGAGTTTCAGGGTCATTCATCAGATTGAATTCCCATACTCTGTCCTGCCATGAGCCTACGATACTTTTCAGCTCGTCAGTTTCCTTTGCAGGATGAACGAAGGTTTCTGTAACTCCGTCAGGAAGGTCGGTCCAGATTTTAAGAATAGTGTCACGATAATGCTCATATCCGTTTGAGCGAAGGTCTTTTGTCCAATCGGGGAAAAGAAGATAATCAGGAAGAATTACCTTATACTGCTTTGCCCACATACGTGAAATAAGTGTTGATGCCCAATACAAAGGATAAGGTGTGCCGTTGGGACAGATTCTCTTGTCATGCGCTGTATACATTCTGTAGGCATATCCCATATCTCCGCAAACACGAAGGGACATTTTAAGAAGACTGAATCTTCCTGTATAATGGCCGTAAAGAGAACCCATGTGATTATCAAGATGTGACGGCTTGAAGCCGTTATCAGTAGCTGCTTTTACCTGAGCACGGATTTCGTTTTCAAGCTCCCTGATGTCTGCGTTTTTTTCAACCTCACGGCTTGAACGCCACATATAACCCTCTTCATTTCTGAGAGTTTTGCCGTCTGTGAGAGGTGCCCAGCGATAGTCAGACCATTCGTTTGTCATTGTAAGATGAACACCGATTGCATATTCAGGATTTGCCTTAGCAAATTCCATAGCATCTTTTGCCGCAGGACAAGGCATCATAATTGTTGAAGACTTGAGCCTGCCGTTTCTGAAAAGCTCTTCAACCGCATCGTTTGCAGATTTACAAAGACCGTAGTCATCTGCGTTTATAATTAAATATTTCGCCATTTTATTTCCTCCGAAAACATATTACCTTTAATATACATAAAAGCGTATTTCAAGTCAATCATCACAGACAAAATTTTACAAATTTTTTAAAATATTGATTCTTGTTTTTCTTTGTGATACAATAATTGTGTTTTCGGGGAAACAGGTGAAAATCCTGTACGGGCCCGCCGCCGTGAGGTACATAAATGCATTTTTCTGCACGATGCCGCAAATCGTGGACAAGCCATTGGAGAAATCTGAGAAGGCGAAAAATTGCGTGCCGAGTCGAAATATCCGAAAGCAGAAAAGGTTTCGTCAGTATTGCGAGTGCCGAGAAGAAACCAAAAAATTTAAAAGGAGAATACAAATTATGAAAATGACACACTTAAAACGCGTGTTGTCTGTCATCCTTTGTATCGTGCTCATTGCGGCTGCTGCACTTATTACAACAGGTTGTAACGGCAACGTAGAAACACCTGAAACTGCAACATCAGAGGTTAAGGCTTTAGGCGAAGGCGAAAACAAATTCAGCTTCACCGTCACTGACATTGACGGCACGGTAACAGAATTTGAAATCAGCACCGACAAGAAGGTCGTAGGCGAAGCACTGCTTGAGCTTGGTCTTATCAGCGGTGAAGAAGGTCCCTACGGTCTCTATGTGAAAGAGGTAAACGGAATCACCGCCGACTATGACAAAAACAGCACATACTGGGCCTTCTATGTTGACGGAGAATATGCAGTATCAGGCATTGATTTAACTGAAATTGAAGAAGGAAAGATTTACTCTTTCAAGGTGGAAAAAGGGTGAAAATAAACATTAAGGAAACCGTAATTTTTGCAATGCTTGGCGCTCTTATGTACATGTCAAAAATGTTAATGGAATTTTTGCCGAACATCCATTTAATCGGAGTTTTCATAGTTGCAATTACAGTCGTTTACAGAAAAAAGGCTCTGTATCCCATTTACATTTTCGTCCTTATTACGGGATTGTTAGGGGGATTTTCCGCATGGTGGATTCCTTACCTGTATATCTGGACAGTACTGTGGGGATTTACAATGTTATTGCCGAAGAAATTGCCTTCGAAAGCTGCACCTGTAATTTATATGTCCGTCTGCTCACTGCACGGCTTTCTTTACGGAATACTTTATGCCCCTGCACAGGCGCTTATGTTCGGTCTTGATTTTAAAGGAACGCTCGCATGGATCGCGGCAGGCTTCCCCTTTGATATCACACACGGCATCAGCAATTTCCTTTGCGGAATTTTAATCGTACCGCTCATTCACGCAATACGCCTTGCAGAGAAAGGTACAAAAAACTAATTTCGGATGATGGGTTAATCCCCATCATCTTTTTTGTTGTATTGGTTATCAAGATATGATATAATTAAGAAAATATCAACCGAAAGGAAGATCGTTATGCAGATACAGAATTATGTTGAAACCGTTCTGCAGCCGAAGCTTCAGGGTGACGGCGGCTGGATGGAATTTGTTTCATTTGAGGACGGAAAACTGACAGTAATTTTCAGAGGCGAATGTTCAAAATGCCTTATTCTTCACCGCTGTACAGCATGGATTGAAGAACAGATAAGAAATGACCTTCACAAAAATGTAAAGGTTATTGCAATCAGAAAAAAACCGTATTTTCAGGACACATAAGGAGGAATAAAAATGGCACATATTAAAGTAGTCAGACGCTCCATGCGTCCTGAGGAATGGACAGATTTACGATTCGGTTGGCTCAAAAGACACATTTATTCCTCAAAGTGGGAAATTAAAAACCTGATGATACGCGATGCACGTCAGGTTAGCGAAATGAATTTTGAATATTACAGTGAAAACTACCGCCCCTTAAAGCAGGGTGATATGTATTTCACTCCCGACGGCACTGCATTCATAAAGGCTGACGTCGAAATTCCCCAAGACTTAAAAGGCAAGGAAATCTGGTTTTCGCTGAAAACCGCAGCGGAAATCTGCGTTAAGATAAACGGCAGATATGTAGGCGGTGTTGACCCCAACCGTGAAAGAATGCTGATTTCTCCTTACATAAACGAAAACGAAACTCTCAGCTTTGAAATGATGGGCTACAACCGTTCAAAACCCGATGACGAAAGAAACCCTGAATCACTTTCAGTCAGAGGCTGCCGTCAGATTTTTGAAGGGGCATATCTCTGCACTGTCAACCATGATGTGCAGGGTCTTGTATGGGATTTTGAAATTCTCCTTGACATCGCAAAGTCCGAGCTTTTCAACGAGGATTACAGAGAATTTTTAAACAGAGAATTAAACAACGCCATGAACTTCATCGACTTTGATTCGGAAAATCTGTCAGGCGTTGCGGATGCAAAAAAATATATCGAAGACATAATTTACGCAAACGATACTTACAAGGGCTCAGGCGATGTGGCTTTAGTAGCACACTCACACCTTGATGTTGCATATTACTGGAGAAGAATCCACGCTGTTCAGAAAAATCTGCGAACAGTTCTCATTCAGCTTCGTCTTATGGACAAGTACCCCGATTTCAAATACGCTCACACTCAGCCTTATGTTTATGAAACTCTGGAAAAATACTATCCCGATGTTTTTGAGGAACTGAAAGAAAAGGTGGCAAACGGACAGTTTGAGCCTGTGGGTGCGATGTATGTTGAGCCTGATTGCAACGTACCCTCTGCAGAATCACTTATCCGTCAGTGCCTGTACGGTCAGCAGACCTATAAGAGAATGTTCGGCAAAACCGTAAATAACGCATGGCTTCCCGATGTTTTCGGCAACTCATGGATTCTGCCCCAGATTCTTAAGAAAAGCGGAGTTGAATATTTCGTTTCAAACAAAATGTCAACATGGAACGACACAAACCGCTTCCCCCACAATAATTTCCTCTGGAAAGGCATTGACGGCTCCGAGGTTATGGCTTGTGTTCCGCCCACTCACTTTATCACATGGAATATGCCTTCACAGATTCAGGAAAACTGGGAAGCATACATTGACAAAGACAAGGGCGGTCAGACTCTCAACATGTTCGGCTACGGTGACGGCGGCTCAGGTTGTACCGAGGAAATGATTGAAATGATGCACCGCTTTGAAAAGCTTTCCGTTATGCCCAAGTGCGAGCATACATCAGGTGCAGAATTTTTAGAGAAAAATCTCAAGGGCAATGAAAATCTCGAAACGTGGGACGGAGAACTTTACCTTGAAATGCACAGAGGTACTTTCACCACAAAATCAGATATCAAGAAACTGAACAGACGTCTTGAATACAAGTTCAGAACTGCAGAAATTCTCTCACTTATGAGAAAAGAAAACAACAGAGAGAAAATCACTGAGCTTTACAAAAAATTACTTATCAATCAGTTCCACGATATTCTCCCCGGCTCACACATTCATCCTGTTTTTGAGGATGCAATGGCAGACTATGCTGAAATCGAAAAAGAGCTTGATAAAATCATCGGCACGGGCACAAAGTATTTCAACACTCTGAATTTTGAGAGAGATGAACTTACATTTATTCCCAACAAAAAAGGTACTTCCACACGCTACGGTGAGAAAGGAAACTGGCTTATCCCCAACCTTGCACCAATGTCAGGCAAAAGCCTGCGTTCTGTAAAATACGACAACGAGTGGTTCAGTGTCAGTGACACAGTGGAAACTCCTTTCTATTCAATCAGATTCAATCCTGACGGCTCAATTGACTCTCTTTTTGACAAAGAGCTTGAACGCGAATGGTCAGAGGGTGACTTCAACAAACTGAAGCTTTTCTCAGACACTCCGGGCAACTATGACGCGTGGGATATTCTCCCCAACTACCGCGAGAAAGAAATTGAAATCACAGTGAAAGAGCCACTCACACTCTTTGAAAAAGACGGCGAGTGCGCGACCTTCAGATGTGTTCTCTCAACTGAAAAATCAACATGGGAAATGCGCATCCGTGTTTTCCGCCGGTCACGCGGAATCGAGGTTGAAAATATTGTTGACTGGAACGAAAAACATAAACTTGCAAAGGCAGAATTTGAATGTGCAGTTCTGTCAAGAAAAGTTCTTTGCGACACATCAGCCGGCTTTATTGAAAGAGAAACTCACCGCAACACAACATGGCAGCAGGCTCGTTTTGAAACCTGTCACCACAAATGGTGCGACCTTTCAGAAACAGACGGCGGTATTGCAATTATAAACGATTCAAAGTACGGTGCAGGATTTGAGAAAAACAGAATTTCTCTTTCACTTCTTCGTGCCACAATCCGACCTGATGTTACTTCTGACATTGGAAAACACTCTTTCTGCTACATGATTCTTCCCCATGCAGGAGATGCTGTGACAGCAAAAATCAACAACATCGCTTTCCAGTACAATGTACCTCTTGTAAAAGCAGATGAAGAATGGACCTTACCGCTGTTCTCTCCTCTTTATCTTCAGGCTGCAAAACAGTCCGAAAGCGGAGAAATGACAGTAATCAGACTTTCTGAGCAAGACGGAAAGAGAGGTAAAATCAAGCTTGACAGAAAAGTAAAAATTCTGAATATGCTGGAAGAAATCCAGTGCGAAACAGACGAAATAAATTACAAACCTTTCGAGATAATCACAATCGGAATGTAAAAGCAACCGTTGCAGAAAAATTTCTGCAACGGTTTTGTTTATGCAATGTTAAGATGCATAGTGTATTTTTCAACAACAAGAACTTTGTCTGACTCCAGATATTTGAAATATACAAAAGTGTACTCACCTGATTTTTCGGGCGCTTCATTTATCTGACCTGTTGTCTTGTTATAAAGCAAATGATAGTCAAATAAAGAATCATAAGCAGAATAGAGTTCGATGTTATCAGGAAATTCCGTTACCCATTTATCACTCTGTAAAATCTTTTCCGTAAAATTTTCTGCATCTTTATCACTTAGCCTCACTACAGTTGTTTCGTAGTATTCCGAAGAATCTTCTTCCATATCAAAATCTTCAAGGGTCACAACCTCACCTTTGTCGGGAAAATCAAACCCGATTTCATCTTCCCACATTGTAAGTTTGTCGATATCAGTATAATCATAATCTGAATAATTTGAAGAAGACCCTGCCACTAAAAGTGCCGCAATCATACAAACACCGATTACAGTAGTCGCTTTGCTTTTGTAACCTTTTTTCTTCAGGTACATTCCATAGAAAACACAGGCAAGCGGTATGGGAATAAAGAGCCAGAGCATCCACGCATTTGCACCCACAATATTGTCAAAATAATCGCTGTGGTTGGATTCTATCATAGTGCCTATAAACGGAGATAAAACAGATGCGATTATAAGAACAACTGAAAGTATCTTCTTTACAGGGTTTGTTTTTTTTCAGTGGCTCTTTATTTTTATAAATAAAGCTGTAAAAATATGAGTCTTTATTCACAAGATTTTTGCATATTGAAAACAGTTGATTTTTCGCCTGAAAAACATAATATTTTTCATTCTCATAAAAGGCAACAATATCATCTCTTTTCAGCACATTAAGACTGACAAGCTCGCCTTTGTTCAGACAAATAAATTCCAGTCGGTCATGGTACACTTTATATTGCTGTACCTCTTTTTCTCCGTTTTTCAAGAAAAGATTTTTTAATTTTTTTCTTGTATTGAGAACACCGAAAACCCATACCAGCACCATTGCAGACAAGGTAATCACACAACCGAATGTGGCACCGTAGTTTTCCATATAAATATCAAACAGCGCTAATGCCAACAGCGGTATTATAAGCAGTGCAATTTTCTTTATATCAAAATTTGAAGCACAGTTAAGTGCAAATTTCAGTTCATCCCATTCAGGGGTGTTTTCATATTCTTCAAGAGGTTTTTCTTCCTCTGTTTTTTCTTCCGTTTCTTCCTTTTCTGCTTTCTCGTCTGACATAAGTTCATCAAAGGAAACATTTAAAACTTCTTTAAGTCTGTAAATATTATCAACAGACGGGACTGTCTGGTCAGTTTCCCATTGGCTCACCGTCTGACGGCTCACAAGTATTTTCTGAGCAAGCTCCTCCTGAGAAAGTCCGTTATTTTTTCTGAGAATCTGGATTCTTTCGCCGATCGTCATAGAACCCCTCCTTTTCTGAAAAAAGTATAACATTTACTCTGATTTTTGACAAGAAAGTCTTTCTTGCATTTGTCAAGTGTGGCTTTCTTTCCGTAATTTTATTGGATTTTTATTTCCGCAGTATGCGGTCTGTGGTCTGCTGAAATTATTTCAGGAATGTCGGCATAAATAATTTCAACATCTTCACTTACAAAAATATAATCAATTTTCTTGCACGGTTTGTCTGACGGAAAACTCATAAGCGGTGAAGAAAACATTTCTGCTGTGTCTTTCATTTTTTCTTTAATTGGTTTTAAGACTTCGTTATCGGGAGTTACATTGAAGTCGCCCATAAGAATACATTTTTCATCTTCAAGATTTTCCATAATTGTTTTAACTGCGTTTATGTGTTCATCCTCGTTCAGTCCGAAATGAATTATTAAAATATTAAAACCGTTTTCAAGTTTTACTTTCAAAAGACATCTCGGCTCATAAAGCTGTGTTCCTGTCTTGATTTTCTCTTCGGGAACAGGAATTACCTGGGCTTTTCCAAAGGGAATTTTTGACAGAATTCCGTTACCGAATGTTCCCTCTTCAAGAGTGCAGGCCTCGGCAAATTTATAATATTTCATTCCTGTCAATTCAGATAATTTTCTCGTCTGGGAATCAAATTCTTCCATGTGACTTTTGTCATACATTTCGTTAAGTCCCACAACATCAGCATCACACTTTCTGATTGCGTCTGCCATAATTTCAAAGTCAATTTTTTTCGTCACAAAGTTTGTGCAGAACTGTGTGTTAAAGCTCATTATTTTCATTTGTTTTTCAACTCCACTATAACAATTTCGGGGCGGTTGTTTATTCTGAACGGAAAAGCACTGTTACCAAGTCCCCTGTTTACAATCATATCTGTTTCTCCCACAGTGTAAAGTGCCTCATAATATTTCGGAAGTATTTCCTCACAAAAGAAACTTCATATCCCATTTTCGTAAGTTCTTCTGTGACTCGTCTTCTGATTATGTTCATTTCGCTTATTGTGAATTTTCCCTTTACCGGATACTCATATTCCGCATCAAGAGTAACTTCAATTTTCTTTTCGTTTTTTCATCTTCCGAAAACATCATCACTGCTGTTTTCTTTTCCATTTTGCAGAAAACAAGACTTTCATCAAGCTTAACTTCATCCGACTTCATTCTGTTGATAAATTTACCTGTTTCCTCTTCACCTTCTTTTATACTTTTTCCGTAAAACTTTATCAGATCCCACAAGGTCATTTCAAAAAATTCAGAATCAATTTCGCAAGGCAACATTTTATCGTTGTTTCTGAGAGGAAGTTTTCCGCCGAAAACCAATAGTGTTTAGTTTATTGTTTTTTACACTTCAATTATAGGGGACTTCTAAAAACCTATTGTATAAAATATGTTTAGAAA
>CAZDQE010000023.1:0-3206 GCA_964507395.1 uncultured Eubacteriales bacterium
AATACACATCATCTTAACAACGAATTCCCAATCGCTTTCTTTCTTTTCGTCAGTTGAACGAACAAATTCGGGGTTTTTGTCGAAACCTTCGGGGCATTTTTCTTTTGTCCATGCAAGAGCCTTCTGATACTCAGCCTCGTCATAGATGTTTTCAGACATTCGTCTGATAATTTCAACCTCATCAACTGATTCAACACGCATACCGAGATATTCTTCAATGAATTCAGGGCTGATGCTTGAGCCAGCAATACCCATGCAGATTGAACCAATCTGAAGGTATGACTTGCCTCTCATTGTTGCTGCAGCAACTGCTGCACGGGCAAAACGAAGAAGCTTTTCTTTAACGTCAGCAGGAATTTCTGTTGCATCGCAGGGCTGAACATCTCTGCCGTAAATACCGAATGCAGGGAGACCCTTCTGTGCATGAGCTGCAAGAACTGATGCAAGGTAAACTGCGCCGGGTCTTTCAGTGCCGTTGAAGCCCCATACACCCTTGATTGTCATAGGGTCCATATCCATTGTTTCAGAGCCGTAGCACCAACAAGGAGTAACAGAAAGAGTAATATCAACGCCCTCTTTCTTGAATTTTGCTGCACAAGCCGCTGTTTCACCAACACGGCCGATTGTTGTATCAGCGATAACTACCTTTACAGGTTCGCCGTTTGAATATTTAAGGTTTTCCTCAAAAAGAGCCTTTGCTGCTTTTGCCATGTTCATTGTCTGCTCTTCGAGAGATTCTCTTACCTTGAGGGGACCTCTTCTTGCGTCAATTACGGGGCGAATACCGATTACGGGATAATCGCCGACCAATCTGTTTGTTGCCATAATAAATCTTCCTTTCAGAAATTTAATTTATTTATTGATTTTTGACATCATGCCACGAAGAACTTTTTCCATGACATGAGGAATATCTTTGCCGAGACCGTTTGTTTCATGATAGTGATTACGGTCATATTTATCTCTCACACTTGAAAGATAAGGCTGTGTCGGGTGGAGAACAAAGTCATTGAGAGGTATAATATAGCCTGTCATATCATTTGAAACACCGAACACTTCAAGATTTTCATCACCTACGATTTCCGTGAACGGTGTTGAATTTACTTCCGGCCCTAAATCGTTGGGTGATTCTTCCTCAGTTGCATAACCGCCGTAAACGACTTCTGTAAACGCTTCACCGGGAAGTGTAAGAATTTTCTTTGAGCCAATCTGTATGTAGTTCATTTCACTGAGAAGTGCCAGGCCTGTTTCACTTGTTTTTGAAGGATATTTAAGAGCACTGCAAACATTGATAATTGCCATAAGTGACAGAATACCGTTTGCAATAGGTGCATAATAAGGCTGATGAATAACTGTCATATCAGCTTCAAGCTCAACATCATTATCAATTGAAAATGCAGCCTTTGCAAGAATTTCGCCGCCTTTTCTTGTTCTTTCTCTTCTGTCCTCGTCAAGGTCAGCAATATCGACAGCCGCAATCGCACCGACAGAAAAAAGGACATTTGTCTTTTTCTCGCGGTTAATGGCTTCTCTGAGGAAATAAGGATAATCGGCGCTGACCTTCGAGCACTGACCGCCCATTGTGTTGGTATGAGCACTATAGTTCAGGAACCATGTTTCCTCACTGCCGTCAGACGGCACGAAGCGAAGGCGTGACAACTTATCGTTTACTTTATTATAAGGCATTCTGCCGTCACTGATTGCTTCGGGAACATGAACAGAACCGTTGTAGAGTTTTCCTTCTTTTCGATTTTCGTAAGCCTTAACGCAGACATCGGCAATTGAAGAAACAACCATCTCCATATATTCCTTGTCTTTACCTGTCATCGGAAGCTTGCCCCAATAACCGACAGTGTCAATACTAGCATGAGTATGTGTACAGCTTACACTTACAAGTTTACAGTTTACTTTATTTGTAAAATCAGAAAGTCTGTCTCTTATAAGCTTGGTTTCATATCCCGTAAGTCCGATAAGGTCGGCACTGACAAGGATTATACCTCCGTCACCGCAGCCAATCCACATTGCTCTGACAGTAAGCGGGTCAAGAACACCTGTAATCAGATTACCGGTTCTGTAGCCTGCAAGCCAATATTTTTTTGCAGTAACATCAGCAGGCATAACCTCTTTCATTGAGAAGCCTACATTGAAAATGTTACTGTCCGAATTTTTCAGATAAACAGGCTCTGTCTGAGACAGCTCAGGAGCAGTCATTTTTCTGTTCAACTTTTTACCGTGATTAATTGCGATTTTCTTTGCAGCACTTGCTGCGAAATCTGCTATATTCATAACATTACCCGCCTTTCGATATATAGCACAAAATGTATTAAGTATATGTTATCACCTATTGGTAAAAAAGTCAAATAGTAATTTGTTAATTATATTAAAAAATAAAAAACAAAGGAGTGGTTTTACCCACTCCTTCGGAAATTAAGTTTTGTTATAATCAGAACTCAAATTCAGGTGTCTGTGTGATTTCAGCATCACCGTTTACATATGCTGCAAGAACTGAAAGGTCATATATGTCAACAACACCGTCAACATAAATGTCTGCTGCAAGGTAAAGAGCTGAGCCATCCTCAACTTCGATATCACCATTGATCATAGCTGCAAGAACTGCATAGTCGTATGAGTCAACAACGCCGTCACCTGAAAGGTCACCACAGATAATAACTGTGTATGATTCATATACTTCGCCGTTTACTACGAAGTTTACAACTGTACCTGTACCGAAGCCCTGATCAGTTTCTTCGTATTCAACAACGCCGCCTGCGTATTCAACATAGTCTTCAAGGTCTGAGATACCTTCGTCTGAAAGACCGTAGATAATACCATGGTCTTTATCAATGACTGTATCAGTACCTTCTGCAGTTACAAAATAAGCTGTGATTGCGGGAATCTCTCTTGTGCCGATTACTTCACCGCATACTGTACATGAAAGTGTTTCTTCACCGGCTACGCCAACTTCTGCTGCTTTTGTTACCACCCATTCGCCTTCTGTATGGCCAAGAGCAGGAACTGTTGTTGTTACACGGCTTACTTCTCCGCCGCATACTGTACAGTAAACTACTGTGTCGTATGAACCGTCGTTTGTACAATCTGCTACTTTTTCGTTTTCAGTAGTTGCTTCGCCTTCTGTATGACCGAGAGCAGGAATTGTTGTTGTTACACGGCTTACTTCTCCGCCGCATACTGTACAGTAAACTACTGTG